>JAITMU010000062.1 GCA_031277195.1 Gallionellaceae bacterium
TGCTATTGCGGGCTTTGATTTGGTGGTCGTGCTGCCCTGTAACTGGTATTGTAACCGGCTAATTAAAAAGAAATTTCCATTTTCTTATTTTTAAGATACTCACAAATCTACTCACGCCACGCGCCCGCTTGAGACATTACCCTCTGTCGCCATACTGAAAAAAGCGCAATAATCCGTAGCTACAAATTACCTTGACGCCACCCTATTCTGTATTTACAATTTAACTCATGCTCACTTGGGATGAAAACAAACGTCAGGAAAACATCGCCAGGCATGGCGTGGATTTTGTTGGCTGTGATGCGATTTTCGATACGCCCGTAGTGAGTTGGGAAGATGCGCGCGAAGCCTACGGCGAAATGCGCATCAATGTTTTGGGATGGTTGCATGGGCGAATCATGCACCTGACCTATACCGATGATGGCGAAATCATGCGCGCCATTTCCTTTAGAGAGGCGACACCCCATGAAATCAAACGCTACTTCAAAGATGCCCGCTGACTTCCCGCGCACTCAAGCCGAAATTGACGCACTGATTGCCCGCGCCAAACCGGCGGCCTACGACCCCGAAGTTGATGCCTACGACCCTAACGACCCAACAGCAGTAAATGAGGCCATGCGCGATGCCGTGGTGGTGCGTAGCGGCGGCGCTCAAGCCGTGCGCGAAGCCCTGTTAGCCCGTCGCACACGCGGCAAAGGTAAGAAGCCCGCAAAGGAATTGGTTAGCCTGCGCATCCCGCCTGACGTTCTCGCCAAGTGGAAGGCCACCGGCGAAGGTTGGCAAACCAGGATGGTTGAACGGTTGCGTTTCTAGCGCCATCCCCGCCTCCAGCAATCTACATGAGGGGAAATCCCTGCTGTTACCTGGTTTTCTGGCCTTCGTTGGACTACGTTTTATTGCTTGGTGGTGGGTCGTGCTGGACTCGAACCAGCGACCAAAGGATTATGAGTCCTCTGCTCTAACCAACTGAGCTAACGACCCGTGTATCAATCTTCGCCGTCGAGGAAGCTCTTGAGTTTTTCCGAGCGGGAAGGGTGACGCAGTTTGCGCAGCGCCTTGGCTTCGATCTGGCGGATGCGTTCGCGGGTCACATCGAACTGCTTGCCGACTTCTTCCAGCGTGTGATCGGTGTTCATCTCGATGCCGAAGCGCATGCGCAACACTTTCGCTTCGCGCGGCGTCAGGCTGTCGAGGATGTCGGCGGTCACGTTGCGCAGGCTGTCGTACACGGCGGCTTCGACCGGCGCCAGCGTGTTGGAGTCTTCGATGAAGTCGCCCAGATGCGAGTCGTCGTCGTCGCCGACCGGCGTTTCCATCGAGATCGGCTCCTTGGCGATTTTCAGAATCTTGCGAATCTTGTCTTCCGGCATTTCCATCTTGATCGCCAGCGTCGCCGCGTCGGCTTCCAGACCTGTCTCCTGCAAAATCTGGCGCGAGATGCGGTTCATCTTGT
The DNA here is from genome assembly GCA_031277195.1 of Gallionellaceae bacterium. Taxonomy (GTDB): domain Bacteria; phylum Pseudomonadota; class Gammaproteobacteria; order Burkholderiales; family Gallionellaceae; genus JAITMU01. Next base: position 1,451 of record JAITMU010000062.1, read on the forward strand.
TGATGGTTTCGATCATGTGCACCGGAATGCGGATGGTGCGCGCCTGGTCGGCGATGGAGCGCGTGATGGCCTGACGAATCCACCAGGTCGCGTAGGTCGAAAATTTGTAGCCGCGGCGGTACTCAAACTTGTCCACGGCTTTCATCAGGCCGATGTTGCCTTCCTGAATCAGATCGAGGAATTGCAGACCGCGATTCGTGTATTTCTTGGCGATGGAAATCACCAGACGCAGGTTGGCCTCGATCATGTCGCGCTTGGCGCGGCGTGCCTTGGCTTCGCCGTTGGTCATCTGCTTGTTGATTTCCTTCAAATCCTTGATCGGAATGCCGACGCGCTGTTGCAAGCTCATCAGCTTTTCCTGCTGCTCGACGATGGCGTGCTCAAAACGTGCCAGCGTTTCGCTGTACGGTTTTTTCGCTGCCACTTCGTGCTTGATCCAGTCGAGGCGATCTTCGTGTCCGGGGAAGGCCTTGATGAAATGCGCGCGCGGCATGCGCGCTTTGGTAACGCACATTTCCTGAATGTTGCGCTCGTAGGTGCGAACTTCGTCCACCAGATTGCGCATGGTGTCGCACAGCGCGTCAACCTGCTTGGCGGAGAAGCGGAACTGCATCAGCTCGGTGGAAATCTTGCCTTGCAACGTGTCGTATTGTTTACTGCGGTAGCCGTACTTTTCGTACGCCTTGCCCATCTTGGTGAACAGCGCCGCAATCGTCGAGAAATGGGCGAGCGCGTCTTCCTTGAGTTGCGCCAGATTGGCGGCGGCAACGGCTTCGCCGCCGTCAGCGTCATCTTCGTCTTCCGCGTCTTCATCAACTTCCGCGTCCTCATCAACTTCCGCTGCGGCGCCCGCCATCTCGTCCACGTCGGAATCGACGAAGCCGTCGATCACCTCGTCCACGCGCAATTCGTCGCGCGCAACCTTGTCGGCCAGCATGAGGATTTCGGCGATGGTCGCCGGACAGGCGGAAATCGCCTGAATCATGTGCTTGAGGCCTTCCTCGATGCGCTTGGCGATGACGATTTCGTCTTCGCGCGTAAGCAGGCCGACCGTGCCCATCTCGCGCATGTACATGCGCACGGGATCGGTGGTGCGACCAAATTCGGAATCCACAGTGGACAGCGCGGCTTCGGCAGCTTCGGCAGCGTCCTCGTCCGCCACCACCGGCGTCACTTCCGACATGATCTGGTTGTCCACGTCCGGCGCTTCGTCGCAGACGGTGATGCCCATGTCGTTGATCATGCTGACCACGCCTTCGATCTGCTCGACTTCCAGCATGTCCGGCAGGTGGTCGTTGATTTCGCCGTAGGTCAGGTAGCCGCGCTCCTTGCCCAGAACGATCAGTGATTTCAGGCGGGTGCGACGCGCCTCGACATCCTGAAACTGCTCAGGCGTCGCCACCGGCTTGTTGCCGTTGGGCGTCGTTTTGGCGGCTGTCTTGGCGCTTGCCTTGGGAGCGACGACCTTGGCGCTTGCTTTGGGGGCGACGGCCTTGGCGCTTGCCTGGGGAGCGGCTGCCTTGGCGCTTGCCTTGACAGGTGTCGCTTTGACGCTCGCAGCTTTTGCAGTTGCCGCCGGTTTGGCAGCAGGTTTTTTCGTGGGTTGCCGAGTTGCCATGATCGGTAGATTCCAGATAGATATTGAAGCGGGAAGGAGCACCGCGGAAAAAAGCGGACAATTATACCTTAATTTTCAGGACATCCAATCGCTTAACTGCGCTCAACAACTGCCGGTACAACGCCTGTTCCTGCGCGTTCATGCCGTCCAGCCCTTTGGCTTGCAGCGCCTGCAACTGCTGTTTGCGCGCAGCTTCCTGCTGTTTTTCCAGCAGGCCAAGCAATTCGGCTTCCACATCGAAATCCTCGCCCCATTGCAGAATGTCCGCCTGCGCGGCGGCGAGTTCGGCTGCGTGCGCTGTGCCGTGAAATTGTTGAATGATGACGGCAGCGCGCGGAATTTCGTCGCCCCCCTGAAAATACGCGACCAGCGCGGTCGCGGCGTCGCTCTCCTCCGCCTGCCAGCCGTCCGGCAAGGTTTTCGCCAGTTCCGGCTTGAACAACAAACAGCGCAGCAGCGCGCGCGCGTTGGAAACGCCACTGCGCGGGGCGCGGGGCGGCGCGCGGCGACTGTGCGCGCCGAGCGACTGGATTTTGTACAGCCCTTCCAGCTCGTCCTGACTGACGCCCGCGCGCGCCGCCAGTTCCTTGCGCAGCAACAAGCCGGTCGCAGGCGCGGTGATCGCGGTCACCAACGGCTTGGCGTGCTCCAGCAAGGCGCTGCGCCCTTCCTGCGTCTGCAAATCGACCTGGGCGGACAATTCCCCCAGCAGATACGCGGACAGCGGCAACGATTCGATTTCCAGCAACCGCTCGAATGCGTCCTTGCCGTGCGCGCGGATGTAGCTGTCGGGATCATGCTCCGGCGGCAAAAACAGAAAGCGCAGTTGCTTGCCGTCCTGCAAATGCGGCAAGGCATTTTCCAGCGCGCGCCAGGCGGCGCGGCGTCCGGCCGTGTCGCCGTCGAAGCAGAAAACCACCTGCTCGGTGAGCTTCAGCAATTTCTGGATATGAAACGGCGTCGTGGCCGTGCCCAACGTGGCGACGGCATACTCGACGCCGAGCTGCGCCAGCGCCACCACGTCCATATAGCCTTCCACCACCAGCGCTTTCTTTTCGGCGCGAATGGCTTTTTGCGCCTGGAACAAGCCGTACAACTCGCGGCCTTTTTCAAACAGCTGGGTTTCCGGCGAGTTGAGATATTTGGGTTCGCCCTGATCCAGGATGCGACCGCCGAAACCGATGATCTGCCCGCGCGCGTTCACGATGGGAAACATGATGCGGTCGCGGAAGCGGTCGTAGCGTTTGCCCTCATCGTTCGCGATCACCAGTCCGGTTTCCACCAGACTCGCATCCTGATAGTTCGGAAAAACCGCCTCCAGATTCTGCCAGCCCTCCGGCGCGTAACCGATGCCGAAACGCGCGGCAATTTCGCCGGAGAGGCCGCGTCGCTTGAGGTATTCGATGGCGCGCGGCGATTGCTTGAGTTGCTCGCGGTAATAGCGCGTCGCGGTTTGCATCACCTCGTAAAGATCAGGCGCGACCTTGCGCTGCGCGGCGACAGATGACGTTTCGCGCGGCACCGTCACGCCGATGCTGCGCGCGAGGTCTTCCACCGCATCAGGGAAGGTCATCCCGTTGTACTCCATCAGAAACCCGATGGCATTGCCGTGCGCGCCGCAACCGAAGCAGTGATAAAACTGTTTGCTCCGGCTGACCGTGAAAGAGGGGGATTTGTCGTTATGGAAGGGGCAGCGGGCTTCGTAGTTCGCGCCTGCTTTTTTCAGCGGGACGTAACGCTCGACCACATCCACGATGTCGATGCGGTTGAGCAAGTCATGGATGAAATTTTGTGGAATCGCCACGCCATGCTCCACTGTTTTAAAGTTTCCCCCTCTCCCCCGCCCCTCTCCCACAAGGGGAGAGGGGAGACCGAAGCAAGCCCCTCTCCCCTTGTGGGAGAGGGGTTGGGGAGAGGGGTTAAATCACTGCGACAACCGCGCCTTGACCAGCGCCGAAACCTTGCCCATGTCGGCGCGACCGGCCAGTTTGGGTTTAAGCAGGGCGATCACTTTGCCCATTTCCTGCGGCGATTGCGCGCCGCTAGCGGCAACCGCTTCGTCCACCGCCGCCGCGATTTCGGCTTCGCTCAACGCTTGCGGCATGTAGCCTTGCAATATGCCGACTTCAAATTTTTCGTTGTCCGCCAATTCCTGACGGCCTGCGGCTTCAAACTGGGTGATCGAATCCTG
>JAITMU010000072.1 GCA_031277195.1 Gallionellaceae bacterium
GGTGTGGGTTTGAATGGCGCCCGGCGGGGGGCTTGCCCCGCCCTACGTTCGCAAAACCCGAACGGAGGGTTTTCCCTCCCCCCATACTGGGGGTGAGGGCGGGGTGCGGGGGCGTGCGATCAGGTCTGCCCCTGATCCTGATCATGCCCATGCCGCCGGTACAGCGCGGTCATGGAACCGGCGAGCAGCAAGCCGAACACCAGCAAAATGAAATTCAGTCCCAGTTCCATTTTTTCCATCAGCGCATACAGCGCCAGCATTGCGAAGATGCTGAGGTTCTCGTTGAAATTCTGCACGGCGATGGAACTGCCCGCGCCCATCAGCAGGTGGCCGCGGTGTTGCAGCAGCGCGTTCATCGGCACCACGAAATAACCGCCCATTGCGCCGATCACGACCAGCAGCGCAAAAGCGAGCAGGCTGGCGGTGGAGATGTGTTCCATGATGCCCAGCGCGGCGATGTCCAGCGTGATCTGGCCGCTGATGAGTTGGTTGTTGAGCGGGATCATGATGATGACCAGCACGCCCATGAGGATGCCGACCGGCAGCACTTTGACGGAGTGTTCCAGCTTGACGGTGCGCGCGGCGTACACCGCGCCGATGGCGATGCCGACGGCGACGGCGGCGGTCAGGATGGCGGCTTCGCTGCGATCAAAATCCAGCGAAACGGCAGCCCAGACCAGCACCAGCAGACGCAGCGTCGCGCCCGCGCCCCAGAACAGTGTGGTCACCGCCAGCGACACCTGACCCAGCGGGTCTTTCCACAGCAGATGGAAGCAGCGCATGAATTCCTTGAGCTGGAACATCGGGCTTGCGCTCATCGGCTTGTGGTCGATGGGCAAATGCGGAATGCGCAGGTTGAACAGCGCGGCGATGACGTACAGGCCGACGATGATGGTGATGGCGAGCCGCGGCGGCGTGTCGATGCCGGTGTCGATCAGCGGCACGTCCCACCAGTTCAGCATCGTCATGGCCAGCGCGGGTTTCAGCAGGATGCCGCCGACCACTGCGCCGAGAATGATGGCGGCGACGGTCAGTCCTTCCATCCAGCCGTTCGCCGCCACCAGTTTCGACGGCGGCAGATATTCGACCAGGATGCCGTACTTGGCGGGCGAATACGCCGCCGCGCCCAGCCCCACCAAGCCGTAAGCCAGCAGCGGATGCAGGCCGACGAGCATGGCGAGACAACCGGCGAGCTTGATGCTGTTGCTGAGGAACATCACGCGCCCCTTGGGCAGCGAATCGGCGAAGCTGCCGACGAACGGCGCGAGCAGGATGTAGGACGCGACGAAGCCTTGCTGCAATATCGGCGTGTGCCAGGAAGGGGAATTGAACTCCTGCAACAACGCAATGGCGGCGAACAACAGTGCGTTGTCGGCGAGCGCGGAGAAAAATTGCGCCGCCAGGATGATGTAAAAACCGAGATTCATTGGGGGCGTCGTATGTCGTTTCCGCGATTCTATAACGCGGAAGCGGATGCCTGCTATTATCACGGCTGAATGTTTCGGTTTTTTTCACATGCCTCGTCCGATACAAGCCCGAATTTCCCTTTCCGCGCTGGAACACAATCTCGGCATTGCCCGCAGCCGGACGCGCGCGCGCGTCATGTCGGTGATCAAGGCGGGCGCTTACGGCCACGGCCTGCTGCGGGCTGCGGAGGCGTTGCGCGCGACGGACGGCTACGCGCTGCTCGACATCAACGATGCGGTTTTGCTGCGCGATGCGGGCTATCGCCATCCAGTATTGTTGCTGGAAGGATGTTTTACACCGGATGATTTCGCGCTGGCTGTGCGGCATGATCTCGCCTGCGTCATCCACAACGCGGAACAACTGGCGATGCTGGACGCGTGTCCGCAACGCGGCGCGCTGGATGTCTGGCTGAAAATCAACAGCGGCATGAATCGTCTCGGTTTCGCGCCGCAAGCCGCGCAGGCCGCGATGGAAAAACTGAAAGCGCATCCCGCCGTGCGCAACGTCACGCTGATGACGCACTTCGCCAACGCCGATGAAGCGACCGGCGTGTCGGCGCAGCTTGAAGCCTTCAACGCGCTCACCGCCGCCTGGCGCGCGCCGCGCTCACTCGCCAATTCCGCCGCGCTGCTGCGTTACCCCGAAACGCACGGCGATTGGGTGCGTCCCGGCATCATGCTGTATGGCGCGTCGCCGTTTGCGGAAATGAGCGCGCAGTCGCTGGGTCTGCAAGCCGCGATGACGTTGAGCAGCGAGATCATCGCCGTGCAAACGCTGCGATCCGGCGATGCCGTGGGCTACGGCGGCACGTTCCGCGCTGACGCGCCCATGCGCGTCGGCACCGTCGCCTGCGGTTACGCCGACGGCTATCCCCGCCACGCGCCGACGGGCACGCCGATACTCGTCAACGGACGCCGCACGCGCACGCTGGGTCGCGTGTCGATGGACATGCTGGCGGTGGATTTGAGCGGAATGCCGGAGGCGGGAATCGGCAGTCCGGTGGTGCTGTGGGGCGACGGCCTGCCGGTCGAAGAAGTCGCGGCGGCGGCGGGGACGATCAGCTATGAATTGCTGTGCGCGCTGGCGCCGAGGGTGTCGATGGTGGTGGGTTGAGTTGTGCCTGGTGAATGCCCCTCACCCCAACCCTCTCCCCATAAATGGGGAGAGGGAAATATCCCGTCACGCCCCATCCCAATCCCGCGAGTTGTAAAATATCCCCATGTATATCCAACCTGCCATTACATAGATGAGCGCCACCCAGCACACTCCCATGATGCAGCAATACCTCCGCATCAAGGCTCAGCATCCCGACATGCTGCTGTTTTACCGCATGGGCGATTTCTACGAACTGTTCCATGACGACGCGGTGCGCGTGGCGAAGCTGATCGACATTACCCTGACCCAGCGCGGCGCGTCGAACGGGCAGCCGATCAAGATGGCGGGCGTGCCGTATCACGCGGTGGAGCAGTATCTGGCGCGGCTCATCAAGTTGGGCGAATCGGTGGCGATTTGCGAGCAGATCGGCGATCCGAGCACCAGCAAGGGGCCGGTGGAGCGCAAGGTGGTGCGCATCGTCACGCCCGGCACGCTGACCGATTCCGCGCTGCTCGAAGAAAAGCGCGACAACCTGCTGCTGGCGCTGTGCGAACGCGAGGGCAGGGCGGGGCTGGCCTGGTTGAATCTCGCTTCCGGCGCGTTTTGCGTAACGGAAATCGACGCGGCGAATCTGCCCGCCGAGATGGAGCGTTTGCAGCCGTCGGAAATTCTGCTCGCGGAAGGCGCAGCCGCGCCGCAGGGTGACGCGCCGGTGAAAACGCTGCCGGTCTGGCATTTCGATCCCGAAGCCGCGCGCCGCGCGCTGTGCCAGCAATTCGGCACGCGCGACCTCTCCGGTTTTGGTTGTGACGATTTCACGCTGGGACTGGAAGCGGCGGGCGCGTTGCTGGGCTACGCGAAACTCACGCAAGGGCAGAGCATCGCGCATGTGCGCGGCTTGCAGGTGTACAGCGCCGACCGCCATGTGCGCATGGACGCCGCCACACGGCGCAATCTCGAAATCACCCGCACGCTGCGCGGCGAACCTGCGCCGACTTTGCTCTCGCTGCTCGACACCTGCGCCACCAACATGGGCAGCCGTTTGCTCGCGCACTGGCTGCATCATCCCTTGCGCGACCGCGCGGCGTTGCGGCTGCGGCTGGACGCGGTGAGTTGGCTGGGCGATTTGCATGTCGCCGTGCGCGAACACCTGAAACCCTGCGTGGACGTGGAACGCATCACTGCGCGCATTGCGCTGAAAAGCGCGAGGCCGCGCGATCTCTCCGGTTTGCGCGATACGCTGACGAAATTGCCGGAACTGCTTGGCGTGCTGTCCGCGTGTGATGCGCCGCTGGTGCGCGAATTGATGACGGCGTATCAAGCCGACGTGGCGCTGTCTGCGATGCTGCAAGCCGCCCTCAAACCCGAACCCGCCAGCGTGTTGCGCGAAGGCGGCGTGATCGCCGACGGCTTCGACGCCGAACTCGATGAACTGCGCGGCATCCAGAACAACTGCGGCGATTTTTTGCTGGCGCTGGAAGCGCGCGAGCGGGCGCGCACCGGCATCGAAAAACTCAAGGTCGAATACAACCGCGTGCATGGTTTCTACATCGAAGTCAGCGCCGCCAACGCGAGCAAAGTGCCGGACGATTACCGCCGCCGCCAGACTTTGAAAAATGCGGAGCGTTACATCACGCCGGAACTCAAGACCTTTGAGGACAAGGCTCTGTCCGCCAATGAGCGCGCGCTGGCGCGTGAAAAATTTCTTTACGACCAGTTGCTCGACGGTCTCGCCGCTTATGTGCCGTTCCTGCAATGCCTCGCCGCCGCGATCGCCGAACTCGACGTGCTGGCCACCTTCGCCGAACGCGCCGCCGCGCTGGATTTCGGCATGCCCGAATTCAGCGACGAGCCGGTGTTGCGCATCGATCACGGACGGCATCCGGTGGTGGAGGCGCAGGTGGACAACTTCATCGCCAACGACACGCAGCTTTCCACCGCGCGCAAAATGTTGTTGATCACGGGTCCCAACATGGGCGGCAAATCGACCTATATGCGCCAGGTCGCGCTGATCGTGCTGCTCGCGCACGTCGGCTGTTTCGTCCCCGCGCGCGCGGCGGTGATTGGCGAGATAGACCAGATTTTCACCCGCATCGGCGCATCGGACGACCTCGCCAGCGGGCGTTCCACCTTCATGGTCGAAATGACCGAAGCCGCCAACATTCTGCACAACGCGACGGGATCGAGTCTGGTGCTGGTGGATGAAATCGGGCGCGGCACCTCCACCTTCGATGGCTTGGCGCTCGCTTATGCCATCGCGCGTCACCTGCTGGAAACGAATCGCAGCTACACCTTGTTCGCCACGCACTATTTTGAATTGACGCGGCTGACCGAAGAATTTACCCAGCTTGCCAACGTGCATCTGTCTGCCGTCGAACACCAGCACACCATTGTCTTTTTGCACAGCGTAAAAGAAGGCGCGGCCAGCCAGAGCTACGGCTTGCAAGTTGCCGCACTCGCCGGTGTGCCGCAGAGCGTGATCCGCAGCGCGAAGAAACAACTGACGCAACTGGAACAGCAAAGCGCCGCGCAGAGTCCGCAGGGAGATTTGTTCGCCGCTGTGCCGGAGCCGCAGGAAGAATCGCCGCTGGAAGCCGCGATGCGCGAAGTGCAGCCGGATGAGATGAGTCCGAAGGAGGCGTTGGAGGTTTTGTATCGGTTGAGGAAGATGGTTACTTGAAAGAGCCCCTCACCCTAACCCTCTCCCCATAAATGGGGAGAGGGGACTATTTTCCCTCTCCCCATTCAAATGTAGTCCCCTCTCCCCGCTTGCGGGGAGAGGGTTAGGGTGAGGGGAGAACGCTCACCCCTCCCCCTTCCACTCCCTCAACAACAACGCATTCCCAATCACCGACACCGAACTCAACGCCATCGCGGCACCCGCGATCACCGGATTCAACATTCCCATCGCCGCGAGCGGAATTCCCAGCACGTTATACGCAAACGCGAAAAACAAATTCTGGCGTATCTTTTTCAACGCCGCGCGTGAAAGCTGAATGGCGTCGGCGACGCTGCCGAGGTCGTCGCGCATCAGGGTGATGTCGGCAGTTTTGATGGCGACATCGCTGCCGCTTTTCATCGCAAAACTCACGTCCGCCGCCGCCAGCGCGGGCGCGTCGTTGATGCCGTCGCCCGCCATGCCGACGATTTGTTGCGCCGCTTTCAGCGACTGCACCTCCGCCGCCTTGTCCTGCGGCAACACTTCGGCGCGAAACTCGGTGATGCCGGTTTGCTGCGCGATGGCGGCGGCGGTGCTGGTGTTGTCGCCGCTCAGCATGACGACACGGACATTCATCGCGGCAAGGCGCGCGACAGCGGCCGCGCTGCTGGCGCGCACTGTGTCAGCAAGAGCGATGAAGCCTAGCAACACGACTCCCCTCTCCCTTGGTGGGAGAGGGGCGGGGGGAGAGGGGGGCGGGAACAGTGAAACATCCTCACCCTCTCCCCAACCCTCTCCCATCAAGGGAGAGGGAGTCGTGCGGGCGAGCGCGATGAGGGTCTTCCCCTGTTCCTGCAAAACCTGCAACTGCGCCTTGTCGAACACAACGCCAGCCTTTTCAATAAACCCCACCGACCCCAGCAAGTAAACCGCGCCCGCCACTTCCGCCTGCAATCCATTCCCCGCCAGTTCGCTGAAATGGCTGGACGCCATCGGCGCGATTTGCTGTTGCGCCGCATAGTCCATCAACGCCTGCGACAAAGGATGCGTTGAATTTTGCGCCAGCCCGGCAGCGATGCCGAGCAGATGATTTTCCGCTACGCCGCTCGTCGGCAACACATCGGTGACGCGCGGCTTGCCTTCGGTCAGCGTGCCGGTTTTGTCCACTGCCAGCACCGATAATTCATGCGCCCGCTCCAGCGCTGCTGCGTCCTTGACCAGAATGCCAATCTGCGCGGCGCGTCCCGTGGCGACGACCACGGCGACCGGCGTCGCCAGCCCCAGCGCGCACGGGCAGGCGATCACCAGCACCGACACCGCATTTACCAGCGCCGTGGAAAATTCCGCGTTCAGCGCCAGCCACCAGACGGCGAACGTGACGGCGGCGATTGCCAGCACCGACGGCACGAACACGCTGGCGACGCGATCCGCCAGTTTTTGAATCGGCGCTTTCGAGCCTTGCGCCTGCTCCACCAAACGCACGATGGCGGCAAGCCGCGTGTTGCTGCCGACCGCCAGCGCGCGGCAGCGCAGCAACCCTTGGCGATTCAGCGTGGCGGCGTAAATTTTGTCGCCCGCCTGTTTGGGTTGCGGCAG
>JAITMU010000230.1 GCA_031277195.1 Gallionellaceae bacterium
GACGTAAGTTGGAAGACGCAAGAAAAAACGGAGCGCCCTCTTACGTCTTACGTCTCACGTCTCAAATCGCAACCGGATACGATCCCAACACCTTCAAAAACGCCGCCGCCTGCTTCAATTCTTCCAGCGCAGCCGCAACTTTTTTATCCTGCTGATGGCCTTCGATATCCACGAAGAAGGCGTATTCCCACAGGCCGGATTTGGCCGGGCGCGATTCCAGTTTGGTCATCGACACACCGTGACGCGCCAGTGGCGCGAGCAAATCGTGCATCGCGCCGGGGCGGTTGGCGGTGGACATCACCAGCGAGGTTTTGTCGCGCCCGCTCGGTGCGATGTCCTGATTGCCCAGCACCAAAAAGCGCGTGGTGTTGCGCGCGTCGTCTTCGATGTTTTCGGCGCGCACCGGCAGATTGAAACGCTCCGCCGCCTGACGTCCTGCCACTGCGGCGCTCCCTGGCTGTTCCGCTGCCAAGCGCGCGGCTTCGGCGTTGCTCGCCACGGCGATTTTTTCGGCATGCGGCAGATTCGCGGCGAGCCAATCCTGGCATTGGCCGAACGATTGCGGATGCGAATAGACGCGCTGCACGTTGGCGAGGTCTTCTTCCGTCGTCAGCAAACACTGATGCACGGACAGCATGACTTCGCCGCAAACCTTGACCGGGCTTTGCAGCAACAAATCCAGCGTGCGGCCAATCGCGCCTTCGGTGGAATTTTCCACCGGCACGACGCCGTAATCCGCGCCGCCGCTTTCCGTCTCACGAAACACCGCGTCGATGGAAGCGCACGGCACGCCGACGCTGGCGTGGCCGAAACGCTTCAACACGGCGGCTTCGCTGAACGTGCCCGCCGGGCCGAGATAGGCAACGGCGAGCGGCGCTTCCAGCGCGCGGCATTGCGACATGATTTCCGTGTAGAGCCGCGCCACCGCTTCGGCCGACAAGGGGCCGGGATTCGTTTCCTGCATGCGCCGCAACACCTGTGCCTCGCGTTCGGGGCGCAACACGGCGGCATCGCCTTTCAGATGACCGATCTGCTGCGCCAGCGCCGCGCGACGATTGAGCAGCGTCAGCATCTCGCCGTCGATGCGGTCGATTTCGTCGCGGTAATTTTTCAGGTTGTCGCTCAGTGTTGTCGGTGATTGCTCGCTACCCCCACCCTAACCCTCCCCCGCTACGCCAGGGAGGGACCTTAGCTCCTTCCCCCGTTTACGGGGGAAGGTTGGGATGGGGGGAAATTTCTGCCCCCACCCTAGCCCTCCCCCGCTGCGCAGGGGAGGGGATTGTTCCAGGGAAAAATTACCCCTGCTTCGCCGCAAATTCTTTCATGAATTCGACCAGCGCGCGCACGCCGTCCAGCGGCATGGCATTGTATATCGAGGCGCGCATGCCGCCGACAGAACGATGGCCTTTCAGTTGCAGCAAGCCGCGCGCATCGGCTTGCTTGAGAAAGTCGCCGTCGAGCGCGGCGTCTTTCAACGTAAACGGCACGTTCATGCGCGAGCGGTCGGCCTCTGCCACCGGACAGTTGTAAAAGCCGTGGCTGGCGTCGATGGCGTCATACAGCAGCTTTGCCTTGGCGATGTTGGCCTGCTCCATCGCGGCGATGCCGCCCTGCTGCTTCAACCACTGAAACACCAGCCCCGCCATGTAGATCGAATAGGTCGGCGGCGTGTTGTACATCGAATCGTTGTCGGCGTGCACTTTGTAATTCAGCATGGTCGGCGTGCTGGCTGCGGCGTGGCCGATCAAATCTTCGCGCACGATCACCAGCGTCAATCCAGCGGGGCCGATATTTTTCTGCGCGCCCGCGTAGATCAAGCCGAAGCGCGACACGTCCAGCGCGCGCGACAAAATGTTGGACGACATATCCGCCACCAGCGGCACATCGCCGGTATCCGGTATCCAGTTGAATTCGACGCCGCCGATGGTTTCGTTCGGCGTGTAGTGCAGGTACGCGGCGTTGGCGTCGCGCTTCCAGGTGTCAAACGCGGGCACATAGCTGCAGTTGCGGTCGGCGTTGTCCACGACCACATTCACGCCGCCGTATTTCTTCGCCTCGCCAATCGCTTTCTTCGACCATTCGCCAGTGTTGACGTAATCAGCGGAAGCCTTGCCGCGCAACAGATTCAGCGGAATCATCGCGAATTGCAGATGCGCGCCGCCTTGCAGGAACAGCACTGTGTAATTGGCCGGAATATTCATCAGCTCGCGCAAATCCGCCTCGGCCTGAGCGTGGATGCCCATGTATTCCTTGCCGCGATGCGACATTTCCATCACCGACATGCCGCTACCGTGCCAATCGGGAAGCTCGGCTTGGGCTTGCGACAAAACGGCTTTGGGCAGCACGGCAGGGCCGGCGCTGAAGTTGTAGATGGTCATTTATAAATTCCTTGCAGATTAAGGTGCGTCAAGTAAATCTCTGGTCATCCCCTCTCCCCATTTATGGGGAGAGGGTTAGGGTGAGGGGAGATTTTTCTTGCACTTCTCACCCTCCCCTCACCCTACCCTCTCCCCGCAAGCGGGGAGAGGGAATAAAAACAATTATTCTTCCTCCGGCTCCGCAATCCGGCTCACGCCTGCCAGGGTGTAACCTTCGTCGAGGTTCATCAGCGTCACGCCTTGCGTGGCGCGACCCAGCGGGCGTAGTTGTTTGACGCGCATGCGAATCAACACGCCATTGGTGCCAATCAGCATGATTTCATCATCCGGTTTCACCAGCGTCGCCGCCACCACCTTGCCGTTGCGCTCGGACGACTTGATCGCAATCATGCCCTGCGTGCCGCGACCATGACGGGTGTATTCGGTGATCTGCGTGCATTTGCCGTAGCCGTTTTCGGTGGCGGTCAACACCAGTTGATCCTCGTCTTCCGCCACCAGCAGCGAAATCACCTTGCCGTTCTTGGGCAGCTTCATGCCGCGCACGCCACGCGCTGCGCGCCCCATCGAGCGCACGTCGTTTTCGTCAAAACGCACCGCCTTGCTGCCGTCCGAGAACAGCATCACATCATGCTTGCCGTCGGTGAGCGCCACGCCGATCAGGGAATCGCCCTCGTCCAGATTGATCGCAATGATCCCGGCTTTGCGCGGATTGCTGAAATCCGACAGCGGCGTCTTTTTCACCGTGCCGTCGGCGGTGGCGAAGAACACGTATTGATCTTCGGCAAACTGCTTCACCGGCAGAATGGCGTTGACCTTTTCGTTTTCCACCAGCGGCAGCAGATTGACGATGGGCTTGCCGCGCGAGGTGCGGCTGCCCTGCGGCACTTCGTACACCTTCAGCCAGTACACGCGACCGCGATTGGAGAAGCACAGGATGTAATCGTGCGTGTTGGCGATGAACAGGTTGTCGATGAAATCGTCTTCCTTGGTCGCCGTCGCCTGCTTGCCGCGCCCGCCACGTTTTTGCGTGCGGTACTCGTCCAGTTTCTGCGCCTTCATGTAGCCGCCATGCGACAACGTGACCACCACGTCTTCCGGCGCGATCAGGTCTTCCATGCTCATGTCTTGCGTGTGCGTGACGATCTCGCTGCGGCGCTTGTCGCCGTATTGCGATTTGATCGCCTGCAATTCTTCGCTGATGATCGTCGTCACGCGCGCGGGCTTGGAAAGAATGTCGAGCAGGTCGGCGATCTTGTCCATCACCTCGCGGTACTCGCCAACGATCTTCTCCTGCTCCAGTCCAGTCAGGCGTTGCAGATGCATCTCCAGAATCGCCTGCGCTTGCGCGTCGGAAAGGTAGTAACCGCGGTTTTTGCCTTCGCCGCGCAGACCAAATTCCGGCAGCAAATTTTCCGGACGCGACGATTCACTCACACGGCTCAGCATGTCCTCCACTAGCGACGAACGCCAGCCGCGTTCCATCAATTTCGTCTTGGCTTCCGCAGGCGTCGGCGATGCCTTGATCAGCGCGATGATTTCATCGACGTTGGACAGCGCCACCGCTAAGCCTTCCAAGCGATGACCGTCCTTGCGCGCCTCGCGCAGTTCAAACAGCGTGCGGCGCGTCACCACTTCGCGGCGATGGCGCAGGAAGGCTTCGATGATTTCCTTCAGGTTCAGCAGTTTCGGCTGGCCATCGACAATCGCGACCATGTTGATGCCAAAGCTGTCCTGCATCTGCGTTTCTTTGTACAGCTTGTTCAGAATCACGTCGGCGTTTTCGCCGCGCTTCAATTCGATCACTGCACGCATGCCGGATTTATCCGATTCGTCACGGATTTCGGAGATGCCTTCCAGACGTTTTTCGCGCACCATCTCGCCGATCTTCATCAGCAAATTGGCCTTGTTCACCTGATACGGCAACTCGTCGATGATGATGGCCTGACGCTCGCCCTTGCCGATGTCCTCGAAGTGGCAGCGCGCGCGCATCACCACGCGACCGCGACCGGTGCGGTAGCCTTCCTTCACGCCAGCCAAACCGTAGATGAACCCCGCCGTGGGGAAATCCGGCGCGGGCACGTATTCGATCAACTGTTCAATGTCCATCTCCGGCGCGTTCAGCAGTGCCAGGCAGGCATCGACAACTTCGCTCATGTTGTGCGGCGGAATGTTGGTCGCCATGCCGACCGCGATGCCGGAAGAACCATTGACCAGCAGATTGGGGAAGCGCGACGGCAGCACCAGCGGTTCCTGTTCGGAGCCGTCGTAGTTCGGACCGAAATCCACCGTTTTTTTATCCAGATCGGACAGCAGTTCGTGCGCGATGCGCGCCATGCGGATTTCGGTGTAACGCATCGCTGCCGCGTTGTCGCCATCTACCGAGCCGAAGTTGCCCTGCCCGTCGATCAGCGGATAGCGCAGCGAGAAATCCTGCGCCATGCGCACGATGGTGTCGTACACGGCGGTGTCGCCGTGCGGGTGGTATTTACCGATCACGTCACCAACGATACGCGCCGATTTTTTATACGCGCGATTCCAGTCGTTGGAAAGCTTGTCCATCGCGTACAAAACACGCCGATGCACCGGCTTTAAACCATCGCGCACATCGGGCAGCGCGCGTCCAACAATCACGCTCATCGCATAGTCGAGGTACGACTTGCGCATTTCTTCTTCGAGGCTGACGGGGAGGGTTTCTTTGGCGAATTGATCCATCTGTGACGATACCTTGCAAGACCTGAAAATATAGCCTGCGATTTTACCATGCGAGGGGGGCTGGCTGGTAGTTTTGAAGGGGGTCGCAGGCTGGGTTGAGCCGCAGGCGAAACCCGGCATGAACTATTACAACGCCGCATTGCCGGGTTTCGCTACGCTCAACCCAGCCTACGGATCGCGGTATTTCACGGAAAATATTCATGCCTTACCTTACCCTCGATAACGCCAGTCTCGCTTTTGGTCATGTCGCTTTGCTCGATCACGTCGATTTTCAACTCGACGAGGGCGAGCGGGTGGGGTTGATCGGGCGTAATGGCGGAGGAAAA
>JAITMU010000203.1 GCA_031277195.1 Gallionellaceae bacterium
GCCGGATACGCTGAATGTGCAGGCGTCGCAACTCAAAACGTTCAGCAAGATTCAACCGTCGCCGGAACAAATGCAGGATTTGCTGTTCGCCTGGCGCGTCGCCAAATACGTCAAATCCAACGCGATTGTGTTCTGCAAAAATGGTCAGACGCTGGGCGTCGGCGCGGGACAGATGAGCCGCGTGGATTCCACCCGCATCGCCAGCATCAAGGCGCAAAACGCGGGTTTGTCGTTAACGGGTTCCGTGGTCGCTTCTGACGCCTTCTTTCCCTTCCGCGACGGCATCGATGTGCTGGCAGCAGCGGGCGCGAAAGCGGTGATTCAACCCGGCGGCTCGATGCGTGACGAAGAAGTGATCGCCGCAGCGGATGAGCATGGGCTGGCGATGGTGTTTACGGGGTATCGGCATTTCAGGCATTGATAATTCCCCCGTCATTCCTGCGAAAGCAGGAAAACGAGGCCGAAGGCCGAGTTTCGAGGTACGGCCATCCAGCTTGTTAAAAAGTTCCGGCGTAGCCGGACAACAGGGTTTTGCCCGCTGTGCGGGTTATTTATTTCCACTGGATTCCCGCTTTCGCGGGAATGACGGGGATTAAAAGGATAGTAATGAAAATTCTCGTCATCGGCTCCGGCGGTCGTGAACATGCGCTGGCTTGGCGTTTGTCTCAAAGCCCGAAGGTGCAGAAGGTTTACGTTGCGCCGGGCAACGCGGGCACGGCGCGGGAGGAGGGGCTGGAAAATGTCGCGCTCTCCGCCATTCCCGACCTGATCGCCTTCGCGAAAACAGAAGACATCCATTACACCGTGGTCGGCCCGGAAGCGCCGCTGGCGGCGGGTATCGTGGATGAATTTCGCGCTGCCGGATTAAAAGTTTTCGGGCCGACGAAAGCCGCTGCGCAGCTTGAATCCTCCAAGGATTTCGCCAAGCGCTTCATGGTGCGGCACAACATTCCCACCGCGTTCTTCGAGACCTTCAGCGATGCCGCCGCTGCAAAAGCCTATGTCGAAAAGCATGGCGCGCCCATCGTCGTAAAAGCCGACGGCCTCGCCGCTGGCAAAGGTGTGGTGGTGGCGATGACTCAGGAAGAAGCCTTTGCCGCCATCGACATGATGCTGGCCGACAACAAGTTGGGCGATGCTGGCGCGCGCGTGGTGGTTGAAGAATTTCTCGCGGGTGAGGAAGCCAGTTTCATTGTGATGGTGGATGGCGAACACGTTTTGTCGCTGGCCACCAGCCAGGATCACAAGCGCCTGCTCGATGGCGATCAGGGGCCGAACACCGGCGGCATGGGCGCGTATTCTCCCGCGCCCGTGGTCACGCCGGAACTGCACGCCCGCGTGCTGCGCGAGGTCATCCGCCCCGTGGTGCGCGGCATGGCGAGCGAAGGCATCACCTACACCGGCTTTCTTTACGCGGGGTTGATGATCGACGCGCAGGGGCGCGCGAAAGTGCTGGAATTCAACTGCCGCATGGGCGACCCGGAAACCCAGCCCATCATGTTGCGCCTCAAGAGCGATTTCGCCGTCATCGTCGAACACGCCGTCAACGGCACGCTGAACAAGGCGGAAGCCGAATGGGACACACGCATCGCGCTTGGCGTGGTGATGGCCGCAGCCAATTATCCCGACACGCCGCGCAAGGGTGATGCCATCACCGGCCTGCCGAAACGTCTGGAGGACGCGCACGTCTTCCACGCTGGCACGACGCTGCAAGACGACGGCAAAATCGTCACCAGCGGCGGTCGCGTGCTGTGCGTCACCGCGCTGGGCACCACGATCAAATACGCGCAACAGCGCGCGTATGAAATCGCGGACGGAATTGCGTTTGAGGGGGCGCAGATGCGGCGGGATATCGGGTGGCGGGCGGCTGGAAGAAAATAGTGTGCTATGCGCCGTCTAATGTGATAAAAAAATCATAAAATCTATACATATCATGCGCGATATGTTAAGCTCGTAGCGGTTTCTTTATCGTATCCTCACGGGGGATGGCATGACTGAACTGGATATTCCCAGCCCCGCCAGTCTTGAAATAAAAGCCGTTTGGCAAACGCTCGCCGAGGCGCATCGCCATCTGGCCGAGCTGAAAGGGCTGTGCGAGGCTTTGCCAAATCGCGCCATTTTGCTGGATACGCTTTCGGTTCAGGAAGCAAAAGACAGTTCGGAAATCGAGAACATCATCACGACGCACGATGAGCTGTACATCTATAGCCAAGGCAGTGTGGCATCGCCAGCGGCCAAGGAGGTGCAGAACTACATCGCTGCCTTGCACACAGGTTATCGGGAAGTCAGGCAATCCGGCTTGATACGCATGAATACGATCTTGATGGTTCAGGCGGAGGTCGAGCAAAACAACGCGGGGTTTCGCAAGGTGCCGGGGACGGTGCTGAAAAATCAGGCGACCGGAGCGACCATTTACGAGCCGCCGCAGGACGCGGTGCTGATCGAAAAACTGATGGCGGATCTGCTGGTATTCATGCATGAGGAGGATGAGCTGGATCCGCTGTTGCGCATGGCGATTGCGCATCATCAGTTCGAGAGCATTCACCCGTTTTACGATGGCAATGGTCGCACGGGGCGCATCCTGAATTTGCTGATGTTGCAACGCCAGGGCTTGCTCGATTTGCCGGTGCTGTATTTGAGCCGTTATATCACTTCAACCAAGGATCAGTATTACAGGTTGCTGCAAGCGACGCGCGAGACGGGTAACTGGGCGGATTGGTGTGTTTACATGCTTAAAGGTGTGGCGGTGACTGCCCGGAGCGAGACCGGACTGGTGAAGAATTTGCGGGAGTTGATGCAGGCGACCAAGCACAGGCTGCGCAGTGAATTGCCCAAAATTTACAGTCAGGAGTTGCTGAATAACCTGTTTCGTTATCCCTATACGAAAATCGAATTTGTGGAGCGGGATATCGGCGTTTCCAGAATTACTGCGGCGAAACATCTGGAAGCGCTGGTGCAGAAAAATTTTGTCGAGAAGAAAAAAGTCGGGCGCACGAATTTTTACATCAATCGTCCGTTGTTCAACTTGCTGACCCAGATCAGTTTGGGTGACGGATGATCATGTCGAGGTGTGCAGTCCGCGACATCGCCGCGCATCTCGCCCGCGGCGGCCTGATCGCCTATCCCACTGAATCCTGCTACGGCCTCGGTTGTGATCCACGCAATCGCGCGGCGGTGTTGCGCTTGCTGAAATTGAAGCGGCGACCGCAAGGCAAGGGCTTGATCCTGATTGCGAGCCGCTATGAGCAACTCGCGCCCTGGCTGGTTCCTCTTGCGCCGAATGACCGCGAAAAACTGCGCCAG
>JAITMU010000017.1 GCA_031277195.1 Gallionellaceae bacterium
CACTACCGCAGCCCGCTGAATTATTCCGACGCGCATCTGGATGATGCAAAGGGCGCGTTGACGCGGTTGTACACGGCGTTGAAAGGTGTTCCCTCACCCTCAATCCCTCTCCCGGAGGGAGAGGGAAGTTTATTCCCCTCTCCCTCTGGGAGAGGGCAGGGTGAGGGTGCGCTTTCCCCCGCGGCGCAGCGTTTCAAAGCCGCCATGGATGATGACTTCAACACCGCAGAAGCCATCGCTGTCCTGTTCGACCTCGCCAACGAAGCCAATCGCGGCGCAAGCGAAGCCGCCGCAGAACTCAAAACACTGGCTGGCACACTCGGCCTGCTGCAACGCGACCCGCAGGAATTTCTGCAAGGCAGCGTCGCAGGCGGCTTGGACGATGCCACCATCGAAACCCAAATCGCCGCCCGCATCGCCGCGAAAAAAGCCAGGGATTTTTCCACCGCTGATCGCATTCGCAAGGAGTTGCTGGAAGCAGGTGTCGTGCTTGAGGACAACGCGCAAGGCACGAGCTGGCGGCGGGCTTGAGAAGGTAGTTTTCCCCTCACCCTAACCCTCTCCCCGCTTGCGGGGAGAGGGTTAGGGTGAGGGGATATGCTCACCTAAACACCACCATCATTCCCGCTGTAACCTTATGCCTTCGCCTTCCGCGGCCGCCCGCCCTTGCGCCCATTCTCCTGCGCCGTCGCCGCTTTGGCGGCACTGCGCGCTTGCCCGCCCGCAGCGCCAAGCTGGCGCGCCATCCAGTTTTTCGTGCCGAACACGCCGTGCAGCAGCATGAGTAGGGCGGGGCTTGCCCCGCGCGGCTTGAGCCTCAACGACGAGCCGCGCTCAGAAGTTCCCCAAAGCGAGAAGTGTCCCGACAAATGCGCCAATGCAGATTCCGACCGACACGGGATGAAGCCAGGGCGATTTGTAGGGAAACCAAAGAACGCCTCCGCTGAGCAGAAAAATCGAAATGAGTACTGCGATTAGCGAATATTCGCGCCAGAGCCAGAAAAATCCTGTGCCTGCTGCGACGACGCCAATTAGCATGGCCGTGATGGAAAATGCGGGATGTGGATTGTTCACGTTTCCCATCTCTCTTTCCTCTTATGTCGTTGCCGCCTTCCGCGGCCTCCCACCCTTGCGCCCATTCTCCCGCGCCGCCGCCGCTTTGGCGGCACTGCGCGCTTGTCCGCCCGCAGCACCAAGCTGACGCGCCATCCAGTTTTTTGTGCCGAACACGCCGTGCAGCAGCGCGGGCACATAGAGGTCGGCGTCGAGACGCGGCCAGTGCAATCCCAATCCCGCAGGGCTGATTTCAATGTCGGCAAGATCGTCGGGCGCGGCGTCGGCCAGTCCTTCGGCGAGATGCGGCGGGAAGGCGATCTGCACGCCTGTGTTCAAGCTCACGATCACGCGCGCGCGTCGCCGGTCATAACGCGCGGACACGGCGTGTCCGGCCTCGCGCAACGCCTGTCCCCGCGCTTCGGCGCGTTGAAATTCGGTTTCAGTAATAGCCATGAATCTTGCTCCATTCCATGCACAGGGCGGACAGCATCGCCGCCAACGCATCCTTGATTTGCTCCAGCGCGAGGCGGCTCAAGCCGTAGTTCTCGCGCAACTCCGGCGACCCGAAAGGGCAATGCAGAATAAAGACCGCCTCGCCATCCGCTCCTTTGACATGAACGTGCGCGGGACGGTGATCGTTGGGATAAATGACCACGCGCAGGCCATTAAAACGGTGGATGGTTGGCATGACTATAACATAAACCCAAGCGGTTAGGAAAAATTTTAACGGGGGAATTACGGCAATTTCCCCGCCTCCGCCATCCGCGCATACAGCACGTTCGGCGACAGCCAGATCATCACGTCGTCAAATGCGCCGCCTGCTGATGTCGCGGCAGATGGCGCATGGCTGACGAAGGTGCGATTGTTGTCGTTGCTGTTCGGATTGGGATTGGCGGCCTCGTCCGGACTGATGCCGCCCTGCGCGCCGTTGCCGCCGGTGGAATAAATAATCAGCGGCACGCCGCTGGCGATCATTGTGCCGCTCGCGCACGCGCTGGCGCTGATGCCGATGGCGGTGTCGCACACGAGCAGGTTGGGCGTGAGTGTGGTCACGTCGGCGATGCCGCCGGTGCGCGTCCAGGCGTTGCTGTTCGAGAGGCTGACGGCGTAGCGGATGCGGCTGCCCCAGGGATCGAGGGCGTTGGCGATGCCGAGCGTGACGGTGGGCGCGTAGCCGTCGTAGGGATTGGAACACGCGCCGTTGGCGGCGTTGCCGGAAGCCGCGTAGCTTTCTTCGCCGTTGCTGGCGGCGGATGCGGGGCACGGCAATCGGCCATTGGCGATGGCGTAACCGATGGCGGCCTGGCGGATTTCTTCGAGTTGCGCGCGCGCTTCGCTGAGGCGTTGCTGTTCGACGCGCCCGGAAAGCGCGGGGAGCAGGCCGCCGAGCAGCAGGGCGGAGATGAACAAGGCCAGTGCCATTTCCAGCAGGGTGAAGCCTTGAATACATTTTTTCACGGCAAGCACCTCAGCAAATCTGCGTCAGGATGATCGGCGTCAAACGTTGCGTTGCCGCCGAACTGATCGCCGCCAACAAAAGACGTGAGGTTGTCGCCTTCCAGATAATTGGCGGGCTGTAATTTGTCGGCGGTGGTGTTGCGTATCTGCGTGACTGCGCGCGCGCCGCCGAACAGCAGCACGCGCGCGCAGTTGTCCGGGGTCGGCGCGCCGTCCAGCAGCGCGGGCGTCGGCGCGGGAAGCTGAACGAGCAGCAGCATCTCCTTCCAGTTTTTGCAGAACACTTTGTTGTCCTCGTTGAGCAGGTTGTTGCAATTCACGCTGTCCGTGCCTTTGTTGCCGCTGATGGCGACGGCGCTGAAGTAATCGTGTTCATCGAGCAGCGCGGCAATCTGCGCGGCGAAATCTGCGCGATGTGTCACGAGTTGGAACAATTCCGCGCTGCTGACCGCGAGAAAGGCGTCGTTGTAGCGAACGCCGTCCGCCAGTTGGAAGGTCTTGTCAGTCGTCGATGCCGCGACGCGGCCATTGCTGGCATCCGGAAAATAATTGGCGGTAGCAGCAGCGGGATTGAACGGGTCGAGATAATTGCGCGCGTCGTAATTGCCGCCGCATTGGCTGTACGCGGCATCGGCGCGCGCGCGTTGCTGATTGTCCGCCAACACACCAGGCACGATCACCAGCGCGGCGGCGCGTTCGACCAGCACATTGCCGTCCGCATCGAGCAGCGTGAGTTGCCCCGGCGTGTCCCAGTTCAGCGCGTCGGTCAGCGGGGTATTTTTGAATCGTCCGGAGACGGCGTACCACAGGCATTCATTGTTGCCGTCGCGCTGCGGTTCGAGTATCAGCGAGCGCCAGGGAAATTTTCCGATGACGGAAAAATCCTTGATGTTGCCGGAAAAATTTGGTGCAGCGCCGCCTTCCGCCGGTGCGTTGCCGACGCCAATCCCGATGTCGGGCAGGCGCAAAAAAGCCGCTTCGTTGATCGGCGATTGCAGCGCGGCGTCGCCGATCAGCGCGGCTTTTGCGTGCGCGAGCGTTTGCGCCGACACGCGATCATGCGCCGCCCGCACGGTCGCGCGTCCGGGCGATGCGGGCAGCAGCGCGACGAGCGCCAGCATGAGCAGCAGCAACAGAACGAATCCTGCCGCGCCGCGTTGTTTGCGCGCGGAGATCATGGCAGCGGCTCCCCGACTTTGATGATGATGCGATGGCTCGAATCGGCGGCGGGGAAAGGCTGGCTGTCGGCAGATTGGTTTTGACCGTCTGCGTTTTGTGGCACGCCGTCGATCCAGATTGTGCGCGTGCCGTCACCGCGCTGAACGATGCCGTTCAGCATGGGAGCGGCATGTCCGATTTCATTTTGCTGAGCGCGGTCGATGGCGGCGCGTTGTTCCGGCGTGTGGAACAGCCGCCCCAGTTCGTCGGCGTGTGCGTTGCAGGCGATCAGGACGCAAGACAGGATGAGGTGTTGCCGTTTCATTTCGCCTCCCGTTTTCGCAGAGAGACCCACCCGCCGTCGCACGCTGCGTTCAACAAATCGCCATCGCGCTCAATCCGGCATCGTTCGACGACATAGCCGTCATCACGCAATTCATCCAGCACGCGGAATAACTGTCCTTCATGCCGCAATGAAAATTGCAGTTGCGCGTGTTGAATGCCGACCTCGAAATGATCGCCGCCCTCAGAAAAAGGGCGATACGCCTGAAACATGTAATCAAAACGCGGCAAGAGATAGCGCTCATACAGCCGCTCCATCTCGGCGGTGCGCCGCAGTTGCGCTTCATCGTCGTCACGCGCAGTGTCGATGTGACCGTCGGCCAGCAAAGCCTCGTAGGCGGCCTGATGGCGTTCTCCGTCGTCGCGCTCGTTCGCGGCCGATTCGGTCAGGCGTTTCGTCTGTGCCAGTTGTTGTCGCGCTTCACGCTCGGCAGCTTGCGCCTGTGTGAGTCGGGCGTCGCCATGCAGCGCGATGGCGACGCTGACGCCGAGCGACAACAGCAGAAACAGCGCGCTCCATTTCAGATGTGATAAATCAGCGCGGGCGATCATGGCGTTTCCTTGTATTGCAGGCGCAACGAAAAACGCAACGGGCGTTTTTCTGCCGCATCCTCTGCGGGCGGCAGCGTGCGCGCGTCATACTGGTGTTGTGATAATCGCTGGCGGAAACCTTCGACCTGTTTCAATGCCTGGTGATAACTTGCGGGTTCGGGCGTCAGGTTGATTTCCAGCGCGATGGATTGCGTCGCCGTTTCCCAGGACAGGCGTTCGAGTTGAATGGTGGGTTGTTCGAGCAGCGTTTCGCTGAGTGCGGACAACAAGGTTTGCGGCGTGGCGGCGGATGGCGCGGCGGTTTGCCACAAGGTTACCGCCTCTTTCATCTCGGCGGCAGGCGCGGGCAAGGTAATCGGCGCGGGCGGTGAGAGCCGCGCGTTGCGTTCGCGGGTTTGCTGACTGGCGTCATTCAATCGTCCAGCCTCGATGAGGTCGCTCGCGCCCGATGCCAGCGACAAGGCAAGCGCTGCAATACCCGCAACATAAAACGCGCGCGCATAACGGCGCAGACGAAAATTGCGCGTGTGTTCCGCATTCGCGTAATGAGCGCGCGGCGGTTTGGACGCCAGCAGATGCAACAACAACGGCGTGGCGTCGGAATCCGTGCTGCGGGTTTTCAGTCCGGCGCGACGCGCGTGTTCGTCGAGGTCGAGAAAAACATAAGGCGTGTCGTCATGCGTTTCGATTTCGGCGCG
>JAITMU010000013.1 GCA_031277195.1 Gallionellaceae bacterium
ATTCCGCCACCGCGCCGTGGCCGCCTTCCATCGGGAGTTTTTGCAACAGCAGACCCGCAGCGCAGCGATCATCCGCCGCCAGCCACAAAACCGTCTCGATCTGTTCCGAACGCAGCATGTAATTTTGCAGCACTTCCGCCACGCTCGCGCCATCCAGCGCCACGATGCCTTGATACGCCTGATTGCCGTCGCGCGGATCCAGCGTGATGGCGAACTGACCCGCGCCGACCAATTCCGCAAAACTGCCCTGCGCGAGATCGCCTTCCCATTTGGCCGTGGCGCGCACATTGAGATCGCCATCGCACTCGACCACCAGCAACGTGACGGAGCCTTTGCCTTGAATTTGCAGGATGAGCGAGCCTTTCAGTTTCAGCGTGGCGGCGAGGAGTACGGCGGCAGCCATGAGTTCGCCGAGAACTACGCGCAGCGCGGACGGGTAATCGTGACGCTCCAGCACTGCGCGCCAGGCGGAATCCAAATGGACTAATTCCCCGCGGACGGGGGAGTGTTCAAACAAAAAGCGGTGGAGGGCATCGGAGTGGGAGGACATGGAAAAATGATAGCACGCTCGTGTGCCCCTCACCCTAACCCTCTCCCCACAAGTGGGGAGAGGGGACTATTCATGAAGCGGTGGTTTTATTCCCTCTCCCCACTTGTGGGGAGAGGGTCAGGGTGAGGGGAAGAAAACCCCACGCCACCTCACCGGCCCCGTCTCATGCACCGACACGCCGTTCGCATCCACCGCCACCGTCACCGGCATGTCCTGCACGGTGAATTCGTAAATCGCTTCCATGCCGAGATCGGCGAACGCGACGACCTTCGCCGCCTTGATTGCCTGCGAAACAAGATAGGCCGCGCCGCCGACGGCGATCAGATACACGGCTTTGTGTCGCGCGATGTCGGCGACGGTTGCAGCGCCGCGCTCGGCTTTGCCGATCATGCCGATCAGCCCTGTGCGTTCCAGCATCATGTCAGTGAATTTATCCATGCGCGTGGCGGTGGTGGGACCGGCGGGGCCGACAACTTCGTCGCGCACGGGATCGACCGGGCCGACGTAATAAATGAAGCGACCCGCAAAATCCACCGGCAACGATTCGTTTTTCGCCAGCATGTCGGCGATGCGCTTGTGCGCAGCGTCGCGCCCCGTCAGCAACTTGCCCGACAACAGCAACGTCTCGCCCGGTTTCCAGTTTGCGATGTCCGCGCGCGTCACCGTGTCGAGATTCACGCGGCGCGCATCGGCGGCGGGATGCCAATCCACTTTCGGCCAGGCATCGAGCGACGGCGGCGCGAAGGTCGCAGCGCCACTGCCGTCCAGCGTGAAATGAATGTGGCGCGTCGCCGCGCAATTCGGAATCATCGCCACCGGCAATCCAGCGGCGTGCGTGGGATAGTCGCGGATTTTCACGTCCAGCACCGTCGTCAATCCGCCGAGGCCTTGCGCGCCAATGCCGAGCGCGTTCACTTTTTCGTAGAGTTCAAGCCGCAATTCTTCGATGCGATTGCGCGCGCCGCGCGCCTGCACATCCTGAATATCAACCGGTGCCATCAACGCCTGTTTCGCCAGCAGCATGGCCTTTTCCGCCGTGCCGCCGACGCCGATGCCGAGTATGCCCGGCGGACACCAGCCCGCGCCCATGCGCGGCACGGCGTCCAGCACCCAATCCACCAGACTGTCGGAAGGATTCAGCACCGTGAAGCACGCCTTGTTCTCCGAACCGCCACCCTTCGCCGCGAGACTGACTTCAACCGTGTCGCCGGGAACGATCTCGCAATGAACCACCGCAGGCGTGTTGTCGCGCGTGTTGCGGCGCGCGCCGAGCGGATCAGCCAACACCGACGCGCGCAGCGGATTGTCGGGATTCGCGTACGCGCGACGCACGCCCTCGTTGATCATCTCCTCCACGCTCATCTTCGCATCCCAACGTGCGTTCATGCCAATCTTCACAAAGGCAACAACGATGCCCGTGTCCTGACAAAGCGGGCGATGACCCAACGCGCTCATGCGCGAATTGCTGAGAATTTGCGCCAGCGCATCGCGCGCCGCAGGCGATTGCTCACGCTCCCACGCGCGACCCAAGGCCTGAATGAAATCTTCAGGGTGGTAAAAAGAAATGAATTGCAGCGCGTCAGCGACGCTGGCGATGAAATCGTCTTGGTGGATGGGGGCGGTCATGATGCGATATTAGCATCGTAGGATGGGTGGAGCGCAGCGATACCCATCGGTTTTTGCTTTCCGAGCGCGGCAATGATGGGTATCGCTGCGCTCCACCCATCCTACCTTACTACGGAGCTCTGAATGTCGGAAGCCATCTCAATGGCTTCCATACCTTAATGCCTATCGCCCCGTTCAATAAACGCATCTGCACTGACGTGAAACCTTGTCACCAGCGCCGCGATCTGGCGCGCATTCAGCAACCGACGCCCTGACAGAATTTCGGAAATCACGCTCTGGCTGCCCACTTCCGGCAAATCGGATTGCGTGAGTTCGTGCTGCTCCATTAAAAAGCGCAGCACATCATTGGGAGCCGAGGCCGGAACCGGATAATGATCCGCTTCATATTCCCGCGCCGCCGCCGTCAACAAATCGAGCAAATCGGCAAGCGGATGATCGGCATCTTCCCGCTCCGGGAGATTGCGGGTTTCATCCATAATGGCGGCGATCAGCGTCATGGCGCGTTCGTAATCTTCCTCATCACGAATCGCACCCACGCCTGCCGCCGCGCGAAATTTCTCAAAGCTGCGGGCGACTTTGCTCAGATCGGGCGTCAGGGTTTCCATGCGTCGTACTCCTTATGCGTAAAAACATGCTTGATATAGGCCGTCTGCGAGCGAAACACAACATCGGCAATGATGCGGTATTTGTTGCCGCCCACATCAAACACCACATAGCCACCCACCCAATCCACCGTGTTGAACACCGTTTTCAATTCGGCAAAATCCGCCGCGTGGGTGTGCTGTAAAACAGTATGCCAGCGGAGCAACGCGCTGGCAGATTCTGGATGGACACTCCAGAACGCGCGCAAGGCTTGTTTGGATATGATGTGCATGGGATGAATTATCGCAAATAACGATAGAAATTGCGATATGAGATGGAAGACGTAGGCTGGGATGAAACGGAGTGAAATCCCAGCATCGAATACCACCCGCGTAAAACAAGCTGGGATTTCATCCCAGCCTACGGCGACCCTG
>JAITMU010000039.1 GCA_031277195.1 Gallionellaceae bacterium
CCCGCGCCTGCCGCCAGTTTCTTCACATCGGCGTAGCTGAAGTTGCCAGTATACGGCGATTGCCGCAAAAGCTGACCGAAAGCGGCAACGGCGCTGGCGAAACGCAAATCATTGGACGGCGCGACACGCGCCAGTTCACCGGCGGCATTGGGTTTGGCGATGGCTTGCGACAACTCGGTGGACTGGCTGCCTTCCGGCTGCTTGTAGCGGATGCGCAGGAAGCCCAGTTCGGCGTTCTTGCCATTCGCGGCGGGTGCGGCGGCAGTAGCGCCATAGCGCCGTTCACCATGCAGCGTGGCCGCGCCGACCGGCGTCAGTTCATAGAGCGCGGTGACAGTCTTGCCGGCGCCGACATCGCCCGCGTCCACCTTGTCGTTCTTGAAATCTTCCTCGCGCAGCACGCGCTTTTCGTAGCCGATCAAGCGCCATTCGGCAATCTGGGCCGGGTTGAATTCGAGTTGTATCTTCACATCCTTGGCGACGGTGTTGAAGGTCGATGACATCTCCTCGACCAGCACCCGGTGCGCTTCGCTCAGTGAATCAATGTAGCTGTAATTGCCGTTACCGACATCGGCCAGTTCCTGCATCATCGCGTCCTGATAATTGCCCTGGCCGAAGCCGAGCGTGGTCAGCGAAATACCGCTTTCGCGCTCGCGTTCTATCATGCTCTTGAGTTGCTTGATGTCGCTGACGCCGACATTGAAATCGCCATCGGTGGCGAGCAGGATGCGGTTGATGCCGTCCTTGATGTAAGCGGCCCGCGCCTGGGCATAGGCCAGTTTCAGGGCGGATTCGCCAGCGGTCGAGCCGCCTGCCTGCAAACGGGCGATGGCGGCCTGAATCTTCTCCTTCTGGTCGCCAGCGGTGGCGGGCAGTTCGACGGCGGTGCGTCCGGCATAGACCACCAGCGCCACGCGATCCTGCGGCCGCAGTTGCGCCGTCAGCATCTTCAGCGAGGATTGCACCAGCGGCAGCTTGTCCGGCGAATTCATCGAGCCGGAGACATCGACGAGAAACACCAGATTGGCGGGCGGCATGGCGGCGGCCTGAACATCGACGGCCTTGACGCCGACGCGCAGCAACAGGTGATCGGGATTCCACGGCGCGGCGGCGACTTCGGTCTGCACGGCGAAGGGGTGACCGGCCAGCGGCTGGGCGTCGCTGTAGCGGAAGTAATTGATCATTTCTTCGACACGCACCGCGTCTCTCGGCGGCAACTGGCCCTGATTGAGAAAGCGGCGGACATTGCTGTAGCTGCCGGTATCGACGTCGAGGCTGATGGTGGACAACGCCTCGGCGCTGGTGAGTTTGACCGGATTGTCGCCATAGCTCTGGTACTTTTCGGTGTTTTCCGGCAGGAGCTGGTAATCCGGCACATAAATAGAGCCAGGCGCGGGCGGCGGCATGCGGGCGGCATAATCCTCCATGAGCGGCGCCCCCTGCACGAGCACGTCAGCCTGCGCCGGAGCGGCTTTCTGCTCCGGCTCGGGGATTCCGGCTGCCTCGATCGGCGGCGGCGATACCGGCGCGACGACCGTACGATCCGAAGGTTGTTGGGTAGTCGCGTTGGCGGACGGTGACGTCTGCTCGGTCTGGGTGGTGCAGGCAACCAGCAGCAGGCCAAGAGCCAGCGCGCCGCAGCGCAATGATGTGGTGAAAGCAAATTTCATGACGGTCTCCTGAAGACAAAAAGGGCTTGCCTCCGGTTAAACGTCACGGCCCGGCGAAACGGGTTAGCGATGATGAAAAAATTTTATGGATGCGCCATCAAACGGCGCTCGATGGCTCGCTCAAGCCCAAAATACGCAGCAACTGATGCGGCGCGGCTATCATGAAATCAGCCTGCCAGCTTTCCGGCGCATCGTCCTCGCCCAGATATCCCCAGCACGCCACCATGGTCTGCATGCCTGCCGCCCTGCCCGCGAGGATGTCGCGTTCGGCATCGCCCACATACAGGCACGATTCCGGGCGGCACCGCGCCTGTTCACAGGCAAGCAGCAAGGTATCGGGATACGGTTTGGCACGTTCCGCATCGTCTCCGCTCACGATGCAGGCCGCCGCGTCTGCGAGATTCAATGCCTGCATGAGTCGAATCGTGAAACGGGCGGGTTTGTTGGTGACCACGCCCCACTGCACTCCGGCGTTTTGCAACGCATTCAGCACTTCGTCCATGCCGGGAAACAGTTGCGGCGCGTGCGTGAAAACTTGATCGTACAAGCCGAGATATTCATCGCGCATCGCGGGAAAAGTGGCGTCTTCCGGCGTGAGACTGAAACCTATGCCAAGCAATCCGCGCGAGCCGTGCGAGGCATGAGGCCGGATGATTTCCTGCGGCAGCGGCGGCAATCCGTGCCGTTCGCGCTGCATGTTGAGCGCAAGCGCGAGATCGGGCGCGGTATCGGCCAGCGTGCCGTCGAGATCGAACAGCACGGTAGTAATCGTCATTTCGTGGCGTGCAGAATGTAGTTGACGGAAACGTCGCCGACCAGCGCATAATTTTTGGTCAGCGGGTTGTAGTTCATGCCGGTCATTCCGGCGACATCCAGCCCGGCTGCGCGGCACCATGCAGACAACTCCGAAGGCTTGATGAATTTGGCGTAATCGTGCGTTCCTCTGGGCAGCAGATTAAGCACATATTCCGCGCCGACCACGGCGTACAGATACGACTTGGGATTGCGGTTGAGCGTAGAGAAAAATATCTTGCCACCGGGTTTGACCAGCTTGGCGCATGCGCCGATGATCGCTGCCGGATCGGGCACGTGCTCCAGCATTTCCATGCAGGTCACGATCTCGTAACTTTCGGGCTGCTCTGCCGCGAGCGCCTCGACCGACACGAGACGATAATCCACCGTGACGCCGCTTTCCAGTTTGTGCAATTGCGCCACATTGAGCGCCTTTTCGCCGAGATCTATGCCGGTCACGAGCGCGCCGCGCTGCGCCATGGATTCGGAAAGTATGCCTCCGCCGCAACCTACGTCGAGCACTTTTTTGCCGCGCAATCCCGCGATGCCGTCAATGTAGTTGAGCCGCAGCGGATTGATTTCGTGCAGCGGTTTGAATTCGCTCTCGGGATCCCACCAGCGATGCGCGAGCGATGCGAATTTCTGCAATTCCGCCTGATCTGCGTTCACTTGGTCTGCGCTTATCTGATCTGCATTCATGGATGAAACTGTTTCAGTCTGCCCTGCCATTGCGCCGCGATCTCCTTGAGTTCGTCCGTGTTGATATGGGTATGGAGCCCCCGCTCGTAACATGATTCACCCGCGACCCAGGCATGCGTCACCTGCTCGCGTCCGGCCACATAGACGAGATGGGAAACCGGGTCGTAACAGGGTTGCATTTCAATCGCGGAAAAATCCACGGCAACCAGATCCGCCCATTTTCCCGGCTCCAGCGAACCGATATTATCGTCCATCCCCAGCGCGCGCGCACCATTGATCGTCGCCATTTCCAGCACCTGTCGCGCGGAAAGCGCCGCTGCATTGCCCGCAGATTTCGCCAGCAACGCCGCAAGCCGCATTTCGGAAAACATATCGAGACGATTGTTGCTGGCCGCGCCATCCGTTCCCAGCGCAATATTGACGCCCGCCTCCTTCATGCACGCAACCGGCGCGATGCCGTTGCCGAGCTTGAGATCGGAGCCGGGGCAATGCACCACATGCGCGCCCTGCTTCGCAAAAATGTCAATTTCGATTGCCGTCATGTGCGTGCAATTTGCCGCGAGCAGATTGGGGCCGATTAAACCCAACTCGTTCAGGCGCATGCATGGGCGCACCCCGAACTGCGTTTCGCTGTGCGTAATTTCATCCATTGTTTCGTGCAGATGCAGATGAATGTTGACGTTCAACTGATCCGCGTAAGTCAGGATTTTGGCAAGCACCTTGTCGCTCACGCTGTATGGCGAGTGCGGCGCAAGACATGTGGTAATGCGCTCATGGTCGCGCAACTCGTCGCGCGCGGCAAAACCCTTGTTCAGATAA
This sequence comes from Gallionellaceae bacterium, assembly GCA_031277195.1. Taxonomy (GTDB): domain Bacteria; phylum Pseudomonadota; class Gammaproteobacteria; order Burkholderiales; family Gallionellaceae; genus JAITMU01. The sequence goes on from JAITMU010000039.1 coordinate 3,981, forward strand.
TCATCGGCATTGGCCGCATAAGGCGTTGGAAAATCGAGAACGACCATGCCGAGCGAAGCGCGCATCCCCGATTGCAACACGGCCTCCGCAGCAGCCTGCGGAAAAAAATACATGTCGTTGAAACAGGTCACGCCACCCTTGAGCATTTCGGCGCAGGCAAGCAAGGTGCCGTCGCGCACAAAATGTTCCGACACCATCTGCTGCTCCATCGGCCAGATGTGCTCACGCAGCCAGGTGATCGCCGAACGATCTTCCGCAATGCCACGCATCAAGTTCATCGCAGCATGGGTGTGCGCGTTGATCAGCCCCGGAATCAGCACATGATGCGGCAGACAGACGGTTTCCAGCGGCTGGTAGCGTTGCCGCGCCTCTGCGCTGGGAAGCAAATCGCGGATGCGTCCCTCGTCCACGATCAGCGTGGCATATTCATGCACAACGCCATCCGGCGTGACGGGAATAATCCAGCGCGCTTCGACCGCCAGTTGCGGACACGCGTTATATTGACTGTTTTCCATAGGCGCAACCCATAAGAATTCCGGAGTACAAAAACCTCTCGAATGTTAACTGATTTATGGGGTTTGAACCGGTTTGATATCGAAAGCGATGCAGATACGCTCCTCGTCCGATTTGAAGGGAATGGTGCGGTGAAACAACGAGGACGGGAACAGCACGATATCGCCGACATCGGGCAGGATGAAACTCTCGGGGAAATTGTCGTGCTTGCGCGGATAATCATCGCCGTGCGTACCGTAGGCAAAGCTGCCCGCATCGCCATCCGCCTGTTTGGGCATCTGCAGATAGACCGCGCCGCTGATCCAGCCTTCTTCATGAATATGCCCGTCCAGATGCCCACCCTGGCGCATTTTCACATACCAGGAACTGCTGAACTCCACATTCCCGGGAAAGGATTTGATCAATTCACACTGCGCGCCGCTGAATTTCCGGCAATATTTGGCTGCTTCATCGCGCACGAGTTGCGCGAGCTTGCGGAAGGATTCCTCCGGGCGCTTGAACAGATTACCGGCGGACTGGATGCCGTTGTGCAGCCGCCCTTGCTTGCGCTCGGCGATCTCGGCGTGTTCGATATCACGCAGCAGTTCCTGCAACAACGCGCTGTTTTCTCCGGCCAATTCCGGGATGCTGTTGCGATAGACGAACTCCATTCCGTCCGGACAGAAATTATAGGGGTCGGGCTCGCCGAAATTGGTCGCGTAATGCGTGGACAGCGTGGCGAGAAAAGGCAAATTGTGTCTGCCCTGCAACAGGGATTGCAATTGCGCGCGAAACGCGTCGAATTTTTCCGTCTTGTAGAGACAGTACAAGACGCGCTCGCGCCAGTCGTAGAGTTGTGATTTTTCGAAGAAGGGAATCGCTTCGTCCAGCTTGCCGGCATCGAACAGAAACTGCGCCCAGTTGAAATTCGTGAGCGCGTTGTCCGGCGCGATCGCAAGCGCCGCGCGGAAGCAGGCCACGGCTTCTTCCATGCTGCCCTGGTCACGCAACGCCTCGCCGAGATTGTTGTGCGCCTCCACATAATCCGGCTGCATCGCAAGCGCCTGCCGGTAGCTCGTGATCGCTTCGTCCAACCGCCCCTGATCGCGCAACGCGGTCGCAAGATTGAAGTGGCTGCGCGCGTCGGCGTGGATCGCAAGCGCGCGACGGTAACTCGCCTCGGCCTCTTCCAGCATGCCCTGCTTTTGCAGCACCGTACCCAGATTGCCGTGCGCTTCAAAGAAACCCGGCTCCAGCGTCAGCGCCTTGCGCAAGCTCGCGGCCGCTTCGTCCAGCCGCCCGCGCTCCTGCAGCGCCGTGCCCAGATTGAAATGCACCACGGCGAGATCAGGCTTGAGCGCAGCGGCGCGCTTGTAGCTTGCGATGGCGTCGTCGTAACGCCCCAGATTGCTGAGCGCGACGCCGAGATTGAAATGCAGTTCAGCAATCCGCGGGCTGAGAGCAAGCGCCTTGCGGTAGCAACTTGCGGCTTCCTCGAATTTGCGCTGTCCCTCCAGCGCCATCCCGAGCACGTTGTAGATGATGAGCGCGTTGGGCCAGGATTTAAGCATGGCCTTGGCCGTCATTTCCGCCTGAGGCAACTGCCCCGCATGGTAAAGATTAAGCAGACCCTGCACTTCCATCTGACTGGGTTCACGCGTTTGCTGCTGTCTGTGTTTCATCTACCGCTCCCTGAGTGATGCCACTGCCCGCCGCACCTTGCACCCCTCGCCCCTCGTGGGAGAGGGGTTGGGGGAGAGGGGGGCAGGAATTTGATTTTACCGCACCCTGTCTCCTGTAACCTGCCCCCTGTAACCTGAACCCTGCGTCATAAAAAAGCCCCGACAAGTCGGGGCTTTTGAGGGATTGAACCAAGCGCTGCTTAGTTGCCGCCTTGGCGTTGGGCTTCGATCTCAACCACAACGCGACGGTTGGGTTGCAGGCATTCGATGGCTTTCTTGCCATAGACGCCTTTGCAGTCAACCACGGGTTCGGTTTCGCCCTTGCCTACCGCGTGCAACCGGCTTTCGTCTATGCCTTGGCTGGCGACGTACTGCTTGACGCTGTCGGCGCGACGCTCAGAGAGTTTCTGGTTGTAGCTGTCCGAGCCAATGCGGTC
>JAITMU010000069.1 GCA_031277195.1 Gallionellaceae bacterium
CTGGATGCCGGGCAGTTGATCCCGTTGCGCAGCCGTGATGTCCACATGCCAGTTCAGATTATCCAGCGTCCAATCGCCTTGATTGGGCGGCGACAGCAACAGTTGAGTGCGCTGAACGAGGGAAGGCGCGCGCCCGCTTAATCGGGTGATCTGCGTAATCAGTTCCGGCGTGACCAGCGTCTCATGCGCGTCCAGAATCGCGACAGCGCCCGACAGCTTTCCGATCTGCTGGAAAACGGGCAGTTTTCGCATGGATCGCGCAACACCTTCAGAGCGGAGCAACTGCTTGGTTTCATCGGACAGCCGTTGTTTGAGCGCCGCCAATCGTGATTTCGGATGAAAGGCGTCCAGACGCAGGTAGCCGTTGTTGAAAAAGAATTCGGCCTGTGAGGAATTCACGACGCAAATCCAGAATTACCTGGTTGATGGTGCAGCCCATGCAGGATGGGATTCATTCCGCCATTCCATCATATTTGCACCAGGAGGGAATTGTCGTCGATACATGAAGAACTTCCTGAATCAGGAAATAACCATCATACATTTCAGCAAAACCGTCATCAGAAGTTGCAGCTCTATCGTAGTGGCCAACAATTTCAACGAATAGCGACGGATATGGATCCTCCATGCTACGCAGATTATTTGCCTTGTTTTCCAGCGGTTTCAGTACGTCACGGGAGCCGGTCGCCCAATAGATTTTGGAAGATTCGCAGGGCTGAAAAGTTTCCACTTCGTGCCCAAAAACATATACGCCATCGACAGCTTGCGCGTGAGCCGATGTGATGAGTAGCAGCGAGGCGATAATGTGTGAGAGCCGCATTTTTCAATAGATGAAAACAAACGCAGTAGGGCGGGGCAAGCCCCGCCCTGCGTCAAATCTCTCCGGCTTGCACCATCCGCACCACATCCAGCACGCCGTTGATTATGAATTGCACGCCGATGCAGATCAGCAAAAATCCCATGATCTTCGCCATCGCATTCATTCCGGTAATCCCCAGCACTTTCGACAATCTGTCCGCGGCGCGCAGCACAACGTAGGAAATCATCGCGACTACGGCGATGCCCAATATGATCATCACATGACTCACCACGACATGTTCATCCTGTTGTGCCGAAGCGGAGATGCCGACGATCACGGCGATGGAGCCGGGACCGCTCAGGCTTGGCATGGCGAGCGGCGTGAAGGACACATCGGTCTTGGCCGTCACTTCCAGATGCTCTTGCTGCGACAGCGCGACGACATCGGGAAACAACATGCGAAAGCCCAGATAGCTCACGATCATGCCGCCCGCCACGCGCAGGCCGGGAAGTGAAATGCCAAAGAAGTTCATGATCACGCCGCCCGCAACGAGGAAGGCGGTCAGGATGCAGAACATGTAAATGCAGGCGCGCCGAACCTGCTCGGTGCGTTCCTGCTCGCTCATGTCTTGCGTGATGGTCATGACCAGCGCGACGGTGGACAGCGGATTGACGATGGGGAGCAGCGCGCCAATCGTGCCGAGCATCAGGGTGATGTTTTGGGTGAGCCAGTGCATGAGGGAATTATGCCATGCTGGGGATGCTAAGCAGTATTGTCGCCGGAGCAATCGCCGCAGCCGGTATCGCCCCGCCTTCCTGCCATTGCCTCACTGCCTCCCGTTTCGATTCTCCCGCCACCAAAAAAATCACCTCACGCGCCCGACCCAAGCGCCTCGCACTCAGCGACACTCGCTCCGGCGGTGGTTTGGGCGCGTCGTGTACTGCGATTACATCCGGCGCGTTTTCATCGGCGCCGATGTCATGCCCCGGAAACAAACTCGCGGTGTGTCCGTCTTCACCGAGTCCGAGCAGCACGAGATCAAACTCGCCGACTTCTCTTATCGCATCTGCGTAAATCGCCGCTGCCGCATCTGCGCCCAATTCGGCGGGAATCGCATGTATCTGTTTGCGCGGAATGGGGACGTGATCCAGCCAGACTTCTGCCGCCATGTGGCTGTTTCGCTCCGCGTCATCAGGCGGCAGGCAACGCTCGTCGCCAAACCAGATGTGCCAGGCTGACCAATTCGTTTCTGCGTTTTTCAGCAAGCGATACACGCCGCGCGGCGTGGAGCCGCCTGCGAGAACGATGTGAAATGCGCCGCGTTCGGCAATCGCGCGCGCGGCGGCATCCAGTATGGTTTTCAGCGCAGCCTGTTCGAGTTCGGCGACGCTGTTGAAGTTGCGCCAATCCATCGCGCTGAGTGTGGTCATGGGGCTTATCCGGTAATATAGGCAGGTTAAGGTGGCAGCACGTTAAAACGAGGAGAAGTCATGCGACTAGCGATGATAGGGCTGGGCAAGATGGGTGGCAACATGGCGCGCAGATTGCGCCGTGGCGGGATTGAGGTGGTGGGCTATGACCGCGCGGCGGAAACCGTGGCGCAACTGGCGACGGAAACGGGAATGATTGCGGCATCGTCGGTGGCGGATGCGGTGGGCAAACTTGCTGCGCCGCGCGTGGTCTGGCTGATGCTGCCGAGCGGCGGTCCGACAGAACAGCAGATACGCGAACTCGCGCCGATGTTGTCTCGCGGCGACATCATCGTCGATGGCGGCAATTCAAATTATCACGACAGCCAACGGCGCGGCGCATGGCTGGCGGAGCAGGGCATCGGTTTCATGGATGCGGGCACGTCGGGCGGCGTGTGGGGCTTGGAGAACGGCTATTGCCTGATGGTGGGCGCATCACCCGAAGTCGCAAAAATTCTGGAGCCCGTGCTGAAAGCGCTCGCGCCCGCAGCAGATCGCGGCTGGGCGCACGTCGGGCCGGTGGGCGCGGGACATTTCACCAAGATGATACACAACGGCATCGAGTACGGCATGATGCAGGCGTTTGCCGAAGGCCTGGAATTGATGCACGGCAAGCAGGAATTCAATCTCGATCTCGCGCAAATCACCGAGCTATGGCGTCACAGTTCCGTGGTGCGTAGCTGGCTGCTCGACCTCACTGCCGAGGCTTTGCAGCACGATCAAAAACTGGAACACATCGCGCCCTACGTCGCCGATTCCGGCGAAGGCCGCTGGACGGCGGTAGAGGCCGTGGATCAAGGCGTGGCAGCACCCGTGTTGACGCTGGCGTTGCAGATGCGTTTTGCCAGTCAGGATGAAGCCGGTTATGGCTATCGCGTGCTGTCTGTGATGCGCAATGCGTTTGGTGGACATGCGGTTAAACAGGCTGGGGAATAAAACGACACGCATAGCCCGTCATTCCAGCGGAAGCTGGAATCCAGCTTATCAAATCATTCCGGCGTAGCCGGACGATAAAGTAAGGTTTTGTCCGCTGCGCGGGTTATTTATTTATAACTGGATTCCAGCTTCCGCTGGAATGACGA
>JAITMU010000100.1 GCA_031277195.1 Gallionellaceae bacterium
TGCAACAACACGCGGGCGAGGACATCGCCGCGCTGGTTATTCCGCAACCCAATTTTTTCGGCGTGCTGGAGGACGTGGATGCACTCACCGATTGGGCGCACACGCACAACGCGCTCGCCATCGCGCTGGTCAATCCGCTATCGCTGGCGCTGCTGAAAGCGCCGGGGCATTGGGGCGCGAAAGGTGCGGACATCGCTGTCGGCGACGGTCAGCCCTTGGGTGCGCCACTTTCCAGCGGCGGCCCGCATTTCGGTTTTCTGTGCTGCAAGCAAGCATTGGTGCGGCAAATGCCGGGGCGCATCATCGGCCGCACGGTCGATCTCGATGGCAAGATCGGCTACGCGCTGACGCTGCAAGCGCGCGAACAACACATCCGCCGCGCCAAAGCCACGTCGAACATTTGTTCCAATCAAGGCTTGATGGTCACTGCCGCGACCATTCACATGGCGTTGATGGGCGTGGATGGGCTGCGGCGCACGGCCGTGGCCTCGAATGCAAACACCGCCGCGCTGGCAGCGCAGATTGAAGCAGTGTCTGGCGTGAAGCGGCTGTTTAACGGCAGCGCGCACTTTCATGAGATCGTGCTGCAAGTGGATAAATCCGCTGCGGAAGTATTGGCAGCGATGCGCGCGCAGGGCGTGTTGGGCGGGTATGACTTGTCGGAACATTATCCGCAGTTGGACAACGCGATTCTGGTTTGCGCGACGGAGACCAAGACGGAGGAGGATTTGGGGCGGTATGTCGCCGCCCTTCAATCTGCGACATCCCCTCTCCCTCTGGGAGAGGGCTAGGGTGAGGGCACGCGCGATGAATACCCGCCCCATCTTGAATATGGAAACACACTCCCTCACCCCAACCCTCTCCCGGAGGGAGAGGGAGTAACCCATCAAAGGAACCACCATGCTGATCTTTGAACACTCCCGCCCCGGTCGCCGCAATGCGGCGCAGTCGCCGGCGGACAAAACGCCGAACATTCCTGCCGCGCTGTTGCGCGCTGATCGTCCGCTGCTGCCGGAAGTTTCCGAGATGGACGCGGTGCGCCACTACACGCGCTTGTCGCAGAAAAATTTTTCCATCGACACGAATTTTTATCCGCTCGGTTCCTGCACGATGAAATACAACCCGCGCGCGTGCAACCAGCTTGCGATGCTGCCGAATTTTCTCGCGCGGCATCCGCTGGCGCCGGAGGATACCGGCCAGGGTTTTCTCGCGTGTCTGTATGACTTGCAGGAGATTTTGAAGGATGTCACCGGCATGGCGGGCGTGTCGCTGTCGCCGATGGCGGGCGCGCAGGGCGAGTTTGCGGGCATTGCGATGATACGCGCCTACCATGTGGCGCGCGGCGATGCGGCGCGCACCGAGATCATCGTGCCGGACGCGGCGCACGGCACCAACCCCGCCACGGCAGTGATGTGCGGCTGCACCGTCAGGGAGATTCCGACCGGCGAAAATGGCGACGTCGATCTCGACGCGCTGCGCGCCGCTGTCGGGCCGCAGACCGCCGGATTGATGCTGACCAATCCTTCCACGCTCGGCGTGTTCGAGCGGCGCATTCAGGACATCCAGAAAATTGTGCATGACGCGGGCGGGCTGCTGTATTACGACGGCGCGAACCTCAACGCGATTCTCGGCAAGGTGAAGCCGGGCGACATGGGGTTTGATGTGATCCATATGAATTTGCACAAGACCTTTTCCACGCCGCACGGCGGCGGCGGGCCGGGCGCGGGGGCGGTGGGGGTGGCGGACAGGTTGTTGCCGTTTTTGCCGGTGCCGTTGGTGGGTAGAGCCCCCCTCTCCCCCACCCCTCTCCCACAAGGGGAGAGGGGCTTGAATGGTATGCCGCCTTCTCTTTCAGGAGAGGAACCCACTCTCCCCTCTCCCCTCCGTGGGAGAGGGGTCGGGGGAGAGGGGGCTGGAGAAACCTACCGCTGGCTCACCGAAAAAGACCTGCCGCAATCCATCGGTCGCCTCTCCGCCTGGATGGGCAACGCGGGCGTGTTGTTGCGCGCTTACGTTTACGCGCGCATGTTGGGTGCGGAGGGCATGCGCCGCGTGGCGGATTTCGCCACGTTGAACGCCAACTATCTGATGGCGGAATTGCAGAAGGTCGGTTACGTCGTCGCGTTTCCCGAACGCCGCGCCAGCCACGAATTCATCGTCTCGGCGAAAGAATTGAAAGATGCCACCGGCGTCACCGCGATGGACATCGCCAAACGGCTGCTGGACAAAGGCTTCCACGCGCCCACGACTTACTTCCCGATGCTGGTGGCGGAATGCTTGTTGATCGAGCCGACCGAAACCGAATCGAAGGAAACGCTGGACGCTTTTGTCGCCGCGATGAAATCCATCCGCGAAGAAGCCTTCGCCGACGCCGCGCTGGTAAAAGGCGCGCCCTACACCCAACCCGTGCGCCGCCTCGACGACGTTAAAGCCGCGCGCGAACTCGACCTCACCTGGAAGGATGCAGCATGACCCAACACGCGCTTATTTGTGGCTCGATGGCTTACGACACCATCATGGTGTTTCCCGATCGCTTCGGCAAACACATCCTGCCCGATCAGTTGCACATTCTGAATGTCTCTTTTCTCGTGCCGCAAATGCGCCGCGAATTCGGCGGCTGCGCGGGCAACATCGCTTACAACCTGAAATTGCTCGGCGGTTCGCCGCTCATCATGGCGACGGTCGGCGACGATTTCGCGCCCTACGCCGCGCGGCTGAACGCGCTCGGTCTGTCGCAACAACACATCCGCACCGTGCCCGGCAGTTTCACCGGACAAGCCTTCATCACCACTGATCTCGACGACAACCAGATCACCGCGTTTCATCCGGGCGCGATGGGCAGCTCCGAACAAAATCACGTCAATGAAGCGCAAAACGTCACGCTCGGCATCGTCTCGCCCGACGGGCGCGACGGCATGTTGCAACACGCGCGCGAGTTTCACGAAGCGGGCATTCCGTTCATTTTTGATCCGGGTCAGGGCATGCCGATGTTCGACGGCGAAGAACTGCTCCGCTTCGTCGATCAGGCCGACTACATCACCACGAACGACTACGAAGCGCGCATGTTGCAGGACAAAACCGGCGCGACGCTGGAAGCCCTGTCCAACCGCGTCCGCGCCATCATTGTGACGCAGGGCGCGCAGGGTTCGCTGATTCTCGCGCGCGGCAAGGAAATTCACATTCCGCCTGCGATGCCGACTGCCGTGGTCGATCCCACCGGCTGCGGCGACGCCTATCGCGCGGGGTTGCTGCACGGTCTGCAAAAGGGTTGGGATTGGGAAACGACGGGGCGGCTTGCTTCACTGCTCGGCGCGATCAAAATTTCGCATCGCGGCGGGCAGAATCACAAACTGGAACGCGCGGAAATTGCCGCGTTGTTCAAAGAGCAGTTTGGGTTTGAGGTTGCGCTTTAGCCCCTCCCCCCTCGCGGGGGAGGGGTTGGGGAGAGGGGGCTCGTCAAAACATTTTCACCCTCTGATAAAACTACTAGCCATTCGACTAAGCCCGCAAGCGGGCAAGTCGCTGGTTATCCCTAACCCTCTCCCATCAAGGGAGAGGGGACTGATGCAGCGCGACGTTACATGATGGCTGAAAATTTCTCATCCCTGCTCCCCCACCTCTCCGCCGCCATCAGCGCCGCCACCCATCGCGCATTTACGTTGCGCGACGCAACCCCCGTCAGCGGCGGCGACATCAATGAAACCTGGCGTCTCGATGGCGTTGACGGCTCGCGCTACTTCCTCAAGCTGAACAAGGAACATCTGCTTCCCATGTTCATCGCCGAAGCCGAAGGGCTGACCGCGCTCGCAGCCACGCGCACCTTGCGCATTCCCCAACCCATCGCGCATGGCAGCGCAGCAGGCCGCAGCTTTCTCGTACTCGAATATCTGGAATTTTCATCACGCGGCAACGCGCGCCTGCTGGGCGAACAACTTGCCGCGCTGCATCGCAACACCGCCGAACGCTTCGGCTTCGCGCATGACAATTTCATCGGCGCGACACCGCAAGCCAACGACTGGCGCGACGACTGGATTACTTTCTGGCGCGACCAGCGTTTAGGCGCGCAACTGCAACTGGCGGAACGTAACGGCTACGACCTGCGCGCGCTGGGCGACAAACTGATGGACAAGCTGCCGGAATTTTTCGATGGTTATGCGCCGAGGCCTTCGTTGCTGCACGGTGATCTTTGGGGCGGCAATCACGCCTACACCGCCGACGGCGCGCCCGCGATTTTCGATCCCGCCGCTTATTACGGCGACCGCGAAGCCGACATCGCCATGACAGAATTATTCGGCGGTTACAGTGCGGATTTTTACGCCGCCTATCGCGCCGCCTGGCCGCTCGATTCCGGTTACGCCGCGCGCAAACCGCTCTACAATCTTTATCACATCCTCAATCACGCCAATTTGTTTGGCGGCGGATATGCGCGACAGGCGGAAAAAATGATGCGGGAATTGCTGACGGGTTACGCCGCCCGCACCTGAAACATCTGCCGATCTTCCAGCCGCACCGCCGTCAACGCGCCGCCCCACAAATAGCCGGTATCCACCGCGATCAAGTTCGGCTCCAGCTTCAATCCCAAGGCCGACCAGTGCCCGCACACGACGGTCGATTCTGCGCTGGCGCGATTCGGCGCGTCGAACCAGGGCAGGTACCCGCGCGGAATATCCTGCACCTCGCCCTTGAACTTGAATTCCATGTCGCCCTGCGGCGTGCAGACGCGCATTCGCGTGAACGCATTGATGACGACGCGCAGGCGTTTGTAGCCGGTCAGGCTGTCGTTCCACCCCGTCGGGGTATTGCCGTACATGTGCGCGAGCAGGGTGATGTAACCGTCGCCGCGCAGCGCGACTTCGGTTTCTTCGGCAAGTTGCCGCGCCTTTTGCGCCGACCAGGCGGGCAGCAGTCCGGCGTGAACCAGCACATATTCGTTTTCCGTATGCAGCAGCGGTCGCCGACGCAGCCAGTCCAGCAGTTCATCACGATCCGGCGCGTTCAACACGTCGTCGAGCGTATCGCTGTGGTGGCGATGCGTCGCGCCTTCGGCAACCGCGAGAAGATGCAGGTCGTGATTGCCCAGCACGGTGATCGCGCTGCCGCCCAGCGATTTCACCAGCCGCAACACGCCCGGCGAATCCGGCCCGCGATTGACCAGATCGCCGACGAACCAGAGCCGGTCTGCGGCGGGATCAAACCGCACGCGCGTCAGTAATTGCTGAAGCGCGTCATGACATCCTTGCACATCGCCTATCGCGTAGGTCGCCACTATCGCGGTTCCGTTTTTTTCCAGGCTGCGTCGATGCGCAAAGCCAGCGCGAGATAGATGACGCCCCACAGCAGCAGGAGCGGCAACGGCAAGGCCTCGCCCACAAATGTCAATGCGGAAACGGCGGCGACCAGCATCAAAACGTATTCGGTGCGCGCCAAACGCACGGGGCTCCAGCCCATGCGGAGCAAGCGCTGGTAGTAATGTTCAACGCCGCTTCCGGCGCATTGTTTGCGGCTGCAACGCCATACGCGCTTCGCCAGCGTGATGCTGGCGTCAACCACAAAGGGGGAGAACACCAGCAGCGGGAACCAGATCGCCCAATAGCCAAGCTGCCAGCCCCACAACCCAAGCGCGGCGGCAAGAAAGCCGAGCGGAGCCGCGCCCGCCGCGCCCATGAAGGCTTTGGCGGGCGGCCAACTGAAATACAGAAAACCCAGTCCCGCCGCGCCAACGGTGAAGCAAATCATCGCCAGCGTGTCGTCGTTCGCCATGATCGCGCCGATGCCATATGCGCTGAATCCGATCAGCGCCATGCCCGCAGTCAATCCGTCGGAGCCGTCCATCGCACCATAAAGATTGATCGCCCAGACAATCAGCGGCAACGCGATCAACGCCGCCAGCCAGCCGGACTGATCGACCAGCCCCGCGCCCGCGACCAGAAGCACGGCAACAGCCACATGCGCGACCAGCCGCTTCTTCAGCGACACGCCCTGCACGTCGCCCAGCAGCGAGACGATGAACAATCCCGCAAGCGGCAATATCAACCACCATTTCAGCAAAGCCAGCATCAGCGCCCAGCCGGTCAGCGTGCCCGCCACCAGGCCGACACCGGCGAATTTGGGCGGCGGCGAGGGCGCTTCCGGCGGCGCGGTTTCCTTGGGCGCGTCATGCATCGGCACGCCGCCGAATTT
>JAITMU010000180.1 GCA_031277195.1 Gallionellaceae bacterium
ACGAACGCTACCGCGCAAAACGGATCTGCGCGAACTGAGCCCGACGGTAATTGCCGAGCAGGCGCGACGATTAAACAGAACACCTCGGAAGTGCCTTGGTTTCAAAACGCCCGAAGAGGAATTCTTCTAGCTTCGATCAAATGTTGCACTTCAAACGTGAATTCACCTTCCAGCTTTCGCTGGAATGACGGGAAGTTACAAGCAGGCAGTTCCCTTTCAGGAACCCTCATCCCCCGCCCGCTTCGGCACCTTCAAGCCAAGCTGTTTCAGCTTGCGGTACAAATGCGTGCGCTCCAGCCCGGCTTTTTGCGCCACTTGCGTGACGTTGCCATCTTCTTTTTTCAGGTGATAGCTGAAATACATCGCGTCGAAGCGGTCGCGCGCTTCGCGCAGGGTGAGTTCCAGCAGGACGGAAAGTTGCGGGTCGCCGGTTTCCGTTTTACTCGCCAGTGGCGGGCGCGGCGGCGGCAGGCCGCGGCGGATGGCGGAGGCTACGGTGTCGAGCAGTTTGCGCAGGGCGATGGGCTTTTCGAGGAAATCGACCGCGCCGATGTGGGTGGCTTCCATCGCGGTGTCGATGGTGCCGTGGCCGGACATCATGATGACCGGCATGGTGAGTTGCCCGCCCGCGACCCATTCCTTGAGCAGCGTCATGCCGTCGATTTCCGGCATCCAGATGTCCAGCAGCACCAGATCAGGCGTGTGCCGGTTGCGGTGTTCGCGCGCCTGCGCGGCATTTTCCGCGAGCGATACGCGATAGCCTTCTTCAAACAGAATGTCCGAGAGCAGCTCGCGTATACCGATCTCGTCGTCCACCACCAGAATTTCCTTTGCGCCCATCATGCAATCTCCGTCAACAACGGCAGGACGACGCTGACTTGCGTGCCGCCCTGCGTCAAATTTTCGATGGCGATGCTGCCGCCATGTTCTTCCACAATTTTTTTCACGATCGCCAATCCCAGACCGGTGCCTTTGGATTTGGTCGTGACATACGGTTCAAACGCGCGCACCAGCATGTGTTCGGGAAAGCCGCGGCCATTGTCCCGCACGCGCAAACACAGCGCGCCGTCCTCGTTCGAGGTGATCACCGCAAGCTCAGGATGTTCCGCGCCCGCCAGTTCGTCCTGCGCGTTCTGCAGCAGGTTGTGAATCACCTGGCGCAGCCGCGTTGCGTCGCCCAGCACCTGCGTTTCGCCCGCTTCCGCGCGCAGGGTCACGGGGATGCTGTTGCCTTCGTACAGCCCCAGCACTTCGCGCAGCAGTTGATGCATGTCCAGCGTCGCCAGTTGCGGCGCGGGCGCGCGCGCGTAGTCGGAAAACTCCTTCACCATGTTTTTCAGCGCCGCCACCTGACTGACGATGGTTTGCGTGGCGCGCTGCAACAACTGCGCGTCATCGCCTTGCAGACGATCGACCAGCCTGGCTTCCAGCCGCTCCGCCGAGAGCTGGATCGGCGTCAGCGGATTGCGAATCTCGTGTGCCAGCCGCCGCGCCACTTCTCCCCAGGCGGCTTGACGCTCCGCTTGCAGCAGATACGAAATGTCGTCGAACACCACGACGTAACCGTTTCCGCTGGACGTTTTCAACTGGGTGCCGCGCACCAGCAACATCTGGTTGCCGTTCTTGCTGATGCGCTCGATCTGGCGCTGCCATTCGCCGTCGGGCGATTCCTCGAACGCCTGCACCACGGCGGCGCAAAAAGGACGCAGCCGCGGATGGTCGATGGCGATTTGCAACAGCGGCTCACCTTCCATGTCCGCCAGCGGCGATTCCAGAATGTCCACTGCGCTGGCGTTGGCGGTGCGCACGCGGAAATCCTCGTCCACCACCATCACGCCCGACGACAGATGCGCCAGCACGCTTTCCAGATACGCCCTGGCGCTTTCCACCTGCACCTGCTGGCGCTCGCTCATGGCTTTGGCGTCGGCGAGTTGCGCGGTCATCTGGTTGAACAAGCCGGTCAGCGCGCCCAGTTCGTCGCGGCTTTGCACCGGCTGACGGCGCGAGAAATCGCCCTGCGCCACCGCGCGCGTGCCTTCCGCCAGCGCAGCCAGCGGCGCGCTCAGGCGTTCGCTGATGACGAAGGCGATGGAGACCGCGGACAGCAGCACGATCAGCAAGGACAAGGTGAGCGTGATGGCGTACAGCCGTTTCAGTCCGAGCCGCGACAACGATAGTTGCTGGTAATCGCTGAACACCGCCTGCACGGTTTCGGCATCGGTGGAGAGTTTTTCCGGCACTTGCTGCACGAACTGGAGATAGCGCGTCTCGCCGCCCGGCTGCGCGGGAATCCGCACCAGCGCGTACAGCACCGGACGATTGTCCGGCAGGGTGTCGATTCGGCCCGTCCAGCTATTTTCCGTCGCCTCAACCCGCATGGCGCGATCCAGTTGTCTGGGCGATTCGCTCTTGCCGTCGTTGACGTACGCCAGCAATTCCCCGTCCTGGGCGAACAGGGCGACGTTCTCCACCACCTTGTTTCTCACCAGTTGCGGCAACATGCCCGGCTGCTGCTCCGGCGCTTGCCGCGCCAGGGTGTGCGCAATCACCAGGCCGGTGCGACCCAGATCATCGAGGCCGGTTTCCAGCGCGGTGCGCCCCAGATTCAGGCCGCCTTCCAGCGCTTTTTCCACGCGCACGTCGAACCAGGATTCGATGCTTTTGCTGAGAAACTGCACCGACACGGCATACACCAGCAGCCCCGGCAACACCGCAACCAGCGCGAAAAACAAAGTGAGCCGCAGCGCGAGTTTGGCGCCGAACACCTGCGCCGTGATCTTGCCGCGCAACTTCCAGAGCTGGTAGCCCACCAGAATCAGCAGGCTGGCCGCCAACACGCCCGCCACCGCCAGCAGGCTGTCGTAATTGCGCGAAAACAAATCCGAGTTGGCGCTGGCGCTGGACAGCAGGTACAGCAGCATGGCTCCGACGACAGCACTGGCGAAGATCAGATATTTCACGGCTCGCTATCCCTCAATCGCGCGTGATTTCGGCGGGATGCACAATCCACCGATACCGATCAGAATCCAGATTCCAGTCGTTGCCCGCCAGCGCGTTCACCTGCAAAGGCTTGGGCAACTGCGAAGTGTCCAGACGCAAACGCACCGTCGCAACGTAACTGTCGTCGGTCAACAAGCCCGCAGGCACCAGCGCCGAGGGCTGGTGCGCGATGATGCGCACCGCTTCATCCAGCGTGTTGAAATTCTGGAACAGCGCGCCGCGCGTGATGCGGTACTGGCGCGTCAGCGTGTTGTAGGACAAGCGGATGATCTGCGTGCTTTGCACGACGGTTTCGTCGAACCAGTACCAGCGCGGACGGGTCAGCGAAAACTCGCTGATGAAGTACAGCGGCACGCCCTGCTCCAGCGCCTGCTCGACCACGAAGTTGAGCCGAATATCAAAATCGGTGGTGAATTGGTAGGTGTTGCCGACCAGGTGCGCTTCCACTTTGCGCGTCTCGATGCCAGCGGCGGACGCAGCGGGCGCGAGACTGAACAAGGAAAGCAGCAGAAAGAATGCCGCCAGCAACCGGCGCGCGTGGAGAGCTGAAATTTTTCCGGATCCCGTCATCATGAAAAACAGAAGATTCCCTCTCCCACCCGCTCACGCCTGCTTATGCAACAGCGCATAGAAAAAACCGTCGTGCCGATCATCCGGCAGAAGCTGGCCTCCCCCCGCATCGATCATCACCGGCAACAGTCTGGCATCGGTGTGTTGTTGCAGAAATTCGTCCACGACCTGCCGGTTCTCCTGAGCGAAAACGGAGCAAGTCGCATAGAGCAATTTACCATCTCTGGCCAATAGCCGCCACAGCGCGGCGAGAATCTCCGCCTGCTGACGCGCGAAACCGGCAATATCGTCGGGGCGGCGCAACCACTTGATGTCTGGATGACGGCGCACGACGCCGGATGCGGAACAAGGCACGTCGGCGAGAATGCGGTCGAAGGGCGTGCCATCCCACCAGTCATCCGCTTGCGCTGCGTCACCGCAGCACAGTTGCGCGGACAGACCGAGGCGGGCGAGATTATCGCGCACGCGCTCAAGACGCTGCGCGTCTTTATCCAGCGCAAGCAAATTGACGTTTGCGGATTCGAGCAGATGCGCGCTTTTGCCGCCGGGCGCAGCGCACGCGTCAAGCACGCGCATTCCGTCGCGCGCGTCGAGCAGCGGCGCGGCATATTGCGCGCCCGCATCCTGCACCGACACCAGTCCGTCGAAAAATCCCGGCAATTTGTCCACCGGCACGGCGCGCGCGAGCCGCAGCGCGTTCGGTTCGATCAGATCGGCTTCAATTTCGTGCTGCGCGAGCA
>JAITMU010000010.1 GCA_031277195.1 Gallionellaceae bacterium
ACGCGCGCTTTCAGTTTTTTGTTGAGCACGGGGAAGCACGCTTCGACGCGCCGGAAGAAATTGCGATCCATCCAGTCGGCGCTGGAGAGATACACGTCGTGCGCGGCGTCGTTGCGGAAATAAAAGATGCGCGAATGCTCGAGGAAGCGGCCAATCACCGAACGCACGCGGATGTTTTCCGACAAGCCGGGCACGCCGGGACGCAACGCGCACACGCCGCGCACGATCAAGTCCACCTTCACGCCAGCTTGCGAGGCTTCATACAGCGCAGTGATGATTTCCGGTTCCAGCAGCGCGTTCATCTTGGCGATGATGTGCGCCGTTTTGCCTGCTTGCGCGAGGGCGGTCTCGTTGCGAATCGCGGCGAGCATCTGGCTGTGCAACGTGAACGGCGATTGCCACAGGTGATTCAGCTTGCCCGCCTTGCCGAGTCCGGTGATCTGGCTGAACACTTCGTTCACATCGGCGCAAATGTCCTTGTTGGCGGTGAACAGGCCGAAGTCGGTGTAGAGCCGCGCGGTGCGCGGATGATAGTTGCCGGTGCCAAGATGCACATAGCGACGCAGCTTGCCGTCCTCGCGCCGCACCACCATCAGCATCTTCGCGTGGGTCTTGTGGCCGACCACGCCGTACACGACGTGCGCGCCGACTTTTTCCAACTGGTTCGCCCAGTTGATGTTGGCTTCTTCGTCGAAGCGCGCCATCAATTCCACCACGACGGTGACTTCCTTGCCTGCGAGCGTGGCGGCAATCAAGGCATCCATCAGCGCGGAATCAACGCCGGTGCGGTACACCGTTTGCTTGATCGCCACGACAGCGGGATCGACAGACGCCTGCTGAATGAAGTCGATGACGGGTTTGAATGACTGGTAAGGGTGATGCAGCAACACGTCACTCTTGCGAATGACTTTGAACAGGTCGATATTTTTTTTCAGCGCCGAGGGCAAGCCCGGCACGAACGGCGGAAATTTCAAATCGTCGCGCGGCACCTGACCGAGAAAGTCCATCAGCCGCACCAGATTGACCGGCCCGTTCACCTGATAAACATCTTCCGGGTCGAGATTGAATTGCTGACGCAAAAACTCCGTCAACTCCGGCACGCAGTGGGTTGAAATCTCCAACCGCACGGCGTCGCCAAACTGGCGTTGCGGCAATTCGTTTTGCAGGCTGACGCGCAGATTTTTCACTTCATCTTCGTCCACGGACAGATCGCTGTCGCGCGTGACGCGGAACTGATGGCAGTTCAGCACTTCCATGCCGCCGAACAATTCGCCGACATGCGCGTGCAGAATGGAGGAAAGAAAAACGAAGTCATGCGCGCCTTCGGCGACTTCCGGCGGCAGCGGAATCGTGCGCGGCAACACGCGCGGCGCTTGCACGATGGCTTTGGCGGTGTTGCGCCCGAAAGCATCCTTGCCTTGCAGCTCAACGACAAAATTCAGGCTCTTGTTCAGCACGCGCGGGAAGGGGTGCGCCGGATCGAGACCAATCGGCGTCAGCACCGGCAACACGTCGTTCAGAAAAAATTCCCGCGCCCAGGCGCGCTGCGTCTCGTTCCAGGTGGAACGGCGCAGGAAGCGGATACCTTCCGCCTCCATCGCAGGCAGCAGTTCGTCGTTGAAAATCTGGTATTGCCGCGCGACGAGTTGACGCGCTTGCTCATGCACCTGATGCAAGGTCTCCCGCGCATCCATGCCGTCCGGCCCGACGGGGACGCCAGCCAGCGCGCGCCGGTCTTTCAAATCGGCGATGCGGACCTCAAAAAATTCATCCAGATTGCTGCTGACGATGCACAGGTATTTCAGCCGCTCCAACAGGGGAACCGAGACATCTTCCGCTTGCGCCAGCACGCGCCGATTGAATGCCAGCAGGCCGAGTTCGCGGTTGAGGAAATTCTGGATTGGGCGTTTTTTGGGCACGGTGAAAAAATATTTCGCTGATCCGCATTCCGTAGTTACTCCCTCTCCCTCCGGGAGAGGGCGGGGGAGAGGGAAGGGTTTTTCTGCATAATTTGTTCCCTCACCCTAACCCTCTCCCAGAGGGAGAGGGGACTATCCACTCTCTCCAACGGAGAGAAGGGACTTAACTTTTCGGCGGCACATACCCCGGCGGCATTTGCGCGCCGTCGCCGAAAAAGTAATTCTCCATCTGCTGCGCGAGATATTTCCGCGCGCCCGCATCCGCAAGGCTGAGGCGATTCTCATTGACCAGCATCGTCTGAAAACGAATCCAGCCCTGCCAGGCTTCTTTTGAAACATTGTCGTAAATGCGCTGCCCCAGTTCGCCGGGATAAGTCGGACGATCCAGCCCTTCCGCTTCACGTCCGAGTTTTACGCATTGCACCATTCTTGCCATTTCGGTTTCCTCGTCTGATTCTAAATTTCAATCGTTACAGATTTTTTACAAACACCTTGGAGCGCCGCCGGTAGTTGTACAGCGACTGCTTTTGCGCGGGGAGTTTTTCCACGTCCGTCTCCTTGAAGCCGCGCTCGACAAACCAGTGCGCCGTGCGCGTGGTCAACACGAACAGTTTTTTGAATCCCTGCGACTTCGCCACGCCGGAGATGTATTCGAGCAGCGCCTCGCCGTAGCCCTGCTTGCGATAGCCCGGATGCACGGCCAGCCCCGCCAGTTCGGCGGCGGCTTCGTCGGGGAACGGGTACAGCGCCGCGCAACCGATGATGCGGCGGTCGTGCTTCATCACGATGAAGCGACTGATCTCGCGCTCCAGAAGTTCGCGATTGCGCCGCACCAGCACACCTTCTTCTTCCAGCGGCTGCAACAGTTGCAAAATGCCGCCGACATCGTTGATCGTGGCGTTGTGCAAGGTGTAAAGCGTGCTTTCCACCACCATGCTGCCGATGCCGTCGTTGCTGAACAGCTCGTGCAAAATCGCGCCGTCGCGGTGGCGACTGATTAAATGCGTGCGCGCCACGCCCGCCTCACAGGCGCGCACCGCGCACGGCAAAAACAGCGTCACGTCATCCGGCAGCTTGCGCTTCGCCGCCAGCACCGGGTTCGCCTCGGCGATGGTCAGTTCCGAAATCAGCCGGCCTTTCTTGTCGGTGACGCCATCCGTGTCCATCAAAAAAATCAGCTTGTCCGCATCGAGCGCGATGGCGGTCTCCGTCGCCACATCTTCCAGCGTGACATTGAACACCTCGCCGGTCGGCGAATAACCGAGCGGCGACAACAGCACCACTTCGCCGAACTCCATCCGATCCCGCAGCGCCGCCACATCCACCTTGCGCACGCAGCCGGTGTGCAACAGATCAACGCCGTCGATCACGCCGATCGGCTGCGCGGTGATGAAATTGCCGCCCGCCACGCGAATGTCGGCATTCTCCATCGGCGAATTCGCCAGCCCCATCGACAGCAACGCCTCGATCTCCACCCGCACCCGCCCGACCGCTTCCTTCACGCAGCGCAATGTCTCCGCGTCGGTCAGCCGGATGTTTTTGTGATAGCGATCTTCGATATTGTTGCGCGCCAGATGCTGCTCGATCTGCGGCCGCGCGCCATGCACCAGCACCAACCGCACACCGAGGCTGGCGAGCAGATTAAGGTCATGCGTCAACTCAAGAAACTTGCCGTCCTCCACCACCTCACCGCCAAACGCAACCACAAACGTGCGACCGCGAAAAGCATGAACGTAAGGCGCAACGGAACGGAACCAGTCAACAAACTGGTGAGGCGTAGCATCGTGCGACGATGTGGAGGACATGGTTTATCCCGTTAATTGGCAAGGGGTATTTGCGAATAATGCCATGAGCGGGGCGGGTTGTGTATATCCGCCCACATTTCACACGGCATTCGCCTCGCAATCACCCAGTAACAACGGGTTAAACAAGCGAAAGGTTCAGCCTGGTTACACTACAACGCCAGCGTCGCTTGCGCCGAAGCTGTCCCAATGGGGCGCACCCGCGCAAATTCCAGCAATTCCACCATGCGCCCGCCTTTGTCTCGCCATTCATAAAGCAACGCTTCTCCCAGCAGCACATAGTTCCATTTTCGCCCCATTCGCCGTTCCGCATCTAACCCATTGATGCGATCACACCAATTATTGGCCGCTTTCAGCTTGCGCTGCACATTAGGATGATTGACCTGCCCCTGCGCTTTTGTTTCCACTAGATAAACACCCGTCTCCGTGCGCACCAGAAAATCCGGGTAATAAAACGCAGGGATGCCTTCTTCCTTGAGGTAACGCAGCCGCGCGAAATCATGTTTGTGCTCATTGATTTTACAAAACGCTTCCACGCTGCCATCCGCTTGCGCCCATTCCATAAACGCCTTCTCCAGCCCGCCATTTCGTAATGAATAAGGCAGACGCGGATAGATACATTTTTTTACCGGCAAAGAACCGCTTTCCCGCATCAGCAACCTGCTCACTTCCGACAAGCGGCGATACATGACTTCTATTTCGCCCTCCGTGTCGAAATACTCTGCCTCATGCAATGCGCTACCAAACACTTTCACAACATGATCTATCACGGGCTGCAACAGCAGGACGCGCCAATTTTCATTTTCCATCGGCACATAGTCCGTACCGAACAAATGGCGGCGAATATAACCATCCAGCGCAGCTGCCAGTTCTGCCATATCAAACTGTAAATAGGGATTGGCAAGATTCGCTGCAATACGATTGCCTTTGGGGAGCGGCTGATTCAATGCCTG
>JAITMU010000020.1 GCA_031277195.1 Gallionellaceae bacterium
ACGCGCGCTGCGCAAGCAACGCAACGTCAGCGCCGCCGCCGCCTTCTTGCCGCTGCGCAACACATTCGTCGCGCCTGGATTACCGGAGCCATAAGTGCGCGGATCTGCCAGCCCGAACATCTTGCTTGTCAGCACTGCAAACGGAATTGAGCCCAGCAGGTAAGCGCACACCGCAAAAAACAAAGTCGCCATCATTTATCTATTCTAAAATGCACGAACGGCGAATTTTACGTCATTCCCCAGACAACAATGGACATCATCTTCCTGCGAGAACTCAAAGTCGAAACCCTGATCGGCGTGTATGAATGGGAAAAGCGCGTGCCGCAAACCCTGCAAATCGATCTGGAAATTGCCCTGCCCGACAACCGCGCCAGCGAAACGGACAACATCAAGGATGCGTTGAACTACGCCGATGTGGTGCGCGACATTCAGAGCGCGCTCGCCAGTCGGCACTTTAATTTGATTGAAACGCTGGCCGAAACCATCGCCCAGATGTTACTCGATGATTTCAAATCCCCCTGGGTCAAAGTTAGCGTTGCCAAACTGAATGCAATACGCGGAAGCCGGATGGTTGGTGTTTGCATTGAGCGCGGAAAGACTAGCTAACCTCGAAGCAATATCTCCATAAGCGTCCATTTTTCCTCTAACTCCGCTTATCTTCAACCAAGATTAAATCTTCTCCATCATCTTCATGGGTGATGCGCTTCGGCCTATTTCATTCTGCTGACACATTCTTTCATTACCATACAAGATGGCATCATAAAATGTTTCTTGACAAATTACATTTATGATTTATCATGCACTCTCTTGATAATTTATTTTTACCTAAATTAATGATAGTTTATCCGGCCTGACGCATCCGTAAAGCAGCAGAAGCCACGCAACACAGGAACAGAAAAACCCTATTGACAACTATCACTATCAACAGAGGACAACCATGAACAAGTTCAGCGCCACCGATGGGCGCATCGCTCGCATCCATGAACGCATGCCGAATCATTCGAAGCAGCACATGACATTGCACAGGCTCGCCTACCATGTGCACAAACTCACGCAGGACAATCTCAACCTGCTGCTGAAAAATTATGACCTGACCACCGTGAGCTATACCGCGCTGATGGTGCTCTACGGCTCCGATAATGAAACGCAACGCGCTTCCGAGTTGTGCGTCGCCTGCACGGAAAAACCGGCCAACATGACGCGCGTCTGCGACGATCTCACCGAACGCGGCCTGATCTCCCGCCAAAAAAGCGACACAGACCGGCGCGGCGTGGTCATCACGCTAACCGCCGCCGGGCGCGAGCTGGCCGAGAGCGTCTCTCCGCTTTACTGGAAAATCGTCAATCGCATCTACGCTGGAATTGACGATGCTTCGATGAAGAAACTGGAAACCATGCTGCGCCACCAGCTCAATAACCTCGCTGTCTGAATGCCCGCCGGAAACGAAAAGCCTCATCCTCGCGGGTGATGCTTTTCGTGCAACTGCTTCAACCGCTCGCGCGCCACATGCGTATAAATCTGCGTGGTCGAAATATCAGCATGTCCCAGCAGCATCTGCACCACACGCAAGTCCGCGCCATGATTGAGCAAATGCGTGGCAAACGCGTGACGCAGCGTGTGTGGCGAGAGCGGCTTGATCAAACCCGTCTGCCGCGCGTATTTCTTGATCAGATACCAGAACATCTGCCGCGTCATCGCTGCGCCGCGCGCGGTGACAAACAGGGCATCGCTCTGTTTTCCGTTTAGCAATTCCAGGCGGCCACCGGCCTGATAACGCTTGATCCAGTCCAGCGACTCCTCCCCCAACGGCACCAGCCGCTCCTTGCTGCCTTTGCCCAGCACCCGCACCACCCCCATGTCGAGACTGACCTGCGCCATGCTCAGAGACACCAGTTCGGACACGCGCAAGCCGGTGGCGTACAGCGTTTCCAGCATGGCGCGATCACGCAGACCCAGCGCAGTTTGCGTGTCGGGCGCGTTGAGCAGCGACTCCACATCCTGCTCGGTCAAGCTCTTGGGCAGACTGCGCGGCAGCTTGGGCGTGTCGATTTGCAAGGTGGGGTCGGCGCTGAGTTTGTTCTGTCGCACAAGATAGCGGAACAAACGCTTGAGACTGGAAATCGCGCGCGCGGTCGAAGTCGCTTTGGCGCGCTGCCCGCCGACAAGATGAGCGAGATACGCGTGAATATCCGTCGCCGACGTCTCCAGCAGCGACCCGCCGCGCTGCTTCCCCCGCCACTCGGAAAATTTGCGCAGATCGCGCCGATAACTTTCCAGCGTGTTGCGCGACAGGCCGTCTTCCAGCCACAGACTGTCGCAAAATTCGTCGAGCAGTTCGGCGTCGGTCACGGCGCCGCTCTACGCAAAATCCGGCAGCGCATGCTCATGCTCCAGCAGCCAGCGCTTGATGTCCGTCGCGCGTCCGCCGCTGTGATGCATGAAGCCAACCAAGCCGTGCTTGCCGACGATGCGGTGACACGGCACGACAACAGGAATCGGATTATTGCCGCACGCCTGACCGACCGCGCGCGGGCTGGAACGCATCTCCGCCGCGAGATCGCCATAGGTGCGAACCTGCCCGCACGGAATCGCGCACATCGCATGCCAGACGCGACGCTGGTGATCCGTCCCCGCAAGATCGAGCGGAAGATCGAAATGAAAACCGGCATCCGCCAGATACGCAGACAACTGCCCGCACACCTCGCGCGCCAGCGCATTCTGCGGCGACAGGGCTTTCACTTGCGGCGGCAAAAAAGCGATGCCGGTCAATTTTTCCTCGCTGCAACAAATGCCGAGCACGCCGAAAGGCGTTTTCAGTTTGGCCTGATAGCCCAGCGTGGCGGCGGTTGACGGATTCATGGCGATGTCGCTTTCAAAGGGAATAATGCGGTCATTCTAGGGGAGTTTGGGGGATGGAGACCATGCAATATGCTAAAATGCCAAGGATAAATTCACCGCTCCCGCAAACCCCATTCCATAAAGATTTCCAAGATGATTTCCAAACTGCTGAAAGGCCTGTTCGGTAGCCGCAACGACCGCCTGCTTAAACAATACCGGCAAGCCGTGCAAAAGATCAACGTGCTGGAAGACCGCATGAAGGCGCTCAGCGACGATGAGTTGCGCGGCAAGACCGATGAATTCCGTCAGCGCGTGGCGCAGGGCGAAGCGCTGGACGCACTGCTGCCGGAGGCGTTCGCGGTGGTTCGCGAAGCGGGCTGGCGCGTGTTGCAGATGCGGCATTTCGACGTGCAACTGATCGGCGGCATGGCGCTGCATGACGGCAAAATTGCGGAAATGCGCACCGGCGAAGGCAAGACGCTGATGGCGACGCTGCCCGCGTATCTGAACGCGCTGTCCGGCAAGGGCGTGCATGTGGTGACGGTGAACGATTACCTCGCCGCGCGCGATGCGGAATGGATGGGCAAGCTGTACAACTTCCTCGGCTTGACGGTGGGCGTGATCCTGTCGCAAATGGATCATTCCAACAAACGCGCCGCCTACGCCGCCGACATCACCTACGGCACCAACAACGAATTCGGCTTCGACTACCTGCGCGACAACATGGCGACGCACGAAACCGAGCGTTTCCAGCGCCACCTGAATTACGCCATCGTTGACGAAGTGGACTCCATCCTGATCGACGAAGCGCGCACGCCGCTGATCATCTCCGGCCAGGCCGAGGATAACGTCGATATTTATCTGCGGATCAACAAACTGGCGCCGCAACTTGTGCGCCAGCAGGAAGAAAACGGCTCCGGTGATTTCAGCGTGGACGAGAAGGCGCATCAGGTGCTGCTGACCGAAGCCGGACACGAGCACGCCGAGCAACTGCTCGCCCGCGCCGGTCTGTTGCCGTCCGGCGGCAGCCTGTACGACCCGGCCAACATCACGCTGATTCACCATCTCTACGCAGCGTTGCGCGCGCACGTGCTGTTCCACCGCGACCAGCATTACGTGGTGCAGGACGGCGAAGTGGTGATCGTGGATGAATTCACGGGTCGCTTGATGGCGGGACGGCGCTGGTCTGACGGCCTGCATCAGGCGGTGGAAGCCAAGGAAGGCGTGACGATCCAGAAAGAAAACCAGACGCTGGCCTCGATCACCTTCCAGAATTATTTCCGCACCTACGCCAAGCTCGCCGGCATGACCGGCACGGCGGACACCGAAGCCTACGAATTCCAGCAAATCTACAATCTGGAAACCGTCATCATCCCGCCGCATCGCCCGACGATACGCCAGGATTTGATGGACAAGGTGTACCTCACCGCCGCCGAAAAATATCGCGCCGTGATCGCCGACATCCAGGACTGCTACGAGCGCGGTCAACCGGTGCTGGTCGGCACGACTTCGATTGAAAACTCCGAGATGATCGGGGCATTTCTGGAAAAGGAAAAGCTGCCGCATCAGGTGTTGAACGCCAAACAGCACGCGCGCGAAGCGGAAATCGTGGCGCAAGCCGGACGCCCGCACATGATCACCATCGCCACCAACATGGCCGGTCGCGGCACCGACATCGTGCTGGGCGGCAATGTCGAGAAGCAGATCGAACATCTGCACGCGAACGCCGAACTGGACGAAGCCGAGCGCAACCGGCGCATCGAAAAACTGCAAGACGAGTGGCAGTCGTTGCACGATCAGGTGCTGGCCGCTGGCGGTTTGCACATCATCGGCACCGAGCGTCACGAATCGCGGCGCGTGGACAACCAGTTGCGCGGTCGCGCGGGACGCCAGGGCGACCCCGGCTCCAGCCGCTTCTACCTGTCGCTGGAAGACCCGCTGCTGCGCATCTTCGCTTCCGACCGCGTGGCAGCGATCATGAACCGCTTCAAGCTGCCGGAAGGCGAGGCCATTGAGCATTCCTGGGTTACGCGCGCGATTGAAAACGCGCAGCGCAAGGTGGAAGCGCGCAACTTCGACATCCGCAAACAGATACTCGAATTCGACGATGTTGCCAACGACCAGCGCAAAGTAATCTATCAGCAGCGCAACGAGTTGCTGGAAAGCGCGGACGTTTCCGAAACCATCGCCGCGATGCGCGCGGGCGTGCTGGATGAAGCCATCAACGAACACATCGAAGCCGGCAGCATGGAAGAAACCTGGGACGTGCCGGGACTGGAAAAACTGCTGCTTGCTGAATACCAGCTTGATCTGCCGCTGGCGCAATGGCTGGATCAGGACAAGACGCTGGACGAAGACGGGTTGCGCAACCGCATCATCGACGCCGCCGGACAGCAATATCAGGCCAAGGTGGACATGGTTGGCACCGACGGCATGCGCCAGTACGAGCGCATCGTCATGCTGCAAAGCCTGGACGCGCACTGGCGCGAACATCTGGCGGCGCTGGATCATTTGCGCCAGGGCATTCACCTGCGCGGCTACGCGCAGAAGAACCCCAAGCAGGAATACAAGCGCGAAGCGTTCGGTTTGTTCTCGAACATGCTGGACGCCATCAAGCGCAACGTCACCTACATGCTGATGAACGTGCGCATCCAGAGCGAGCGCGACGTCGAAGCGGTGGACGTGCCCTCCGCGCCGGGGAACGTGCAGTATCATCACGCCGATTACGACGAGGCATTGGGTCAGCCGGATGCCGCGCAATCGTCACCGCAGCCTTTCGTGCGCGACAGCGAAAAAGTCGGACGCAACGATCCGTGTCCGTGCGGATCGGGGAAGAAATACAAGCAGTGTCACGGGCGATTGGCCTGACACCCACCCTCTCCCGCGGAGAGGGATGCAAACAGGCCGAAGAAATCAAACGTAATTGATTAAGGAGCCAACATGACAACAAAACTAATCCTGCAAGCGCTGTGCAATTCCAGCCTGACCGACGAGCTGCGCGATTCGGAACTCGAGTTGCTCGCAGAATGCATCACCGTGCGCGACTACAAGGCCGGTGACGCGATCCTCAAGCCGGGCGATACCGAGTTGCGCGACACGCTGCTGATTCTCGCCAGCGGCGACGTGGAAGCCGCCGCCAGCACGGGCGGTGAAAACATGACGCTGCACATGCTGAAACCGGG
>JAITMU010000048.1 GCA_031277195.1 Gallionellaceae bacterium
GATGCGGGGTCGGGCTTCGTGACCTTCGATGACTCCGCGCATCAGCTTCCCTTGTGCGAAACGGAATTGATCACGCTGGATGCGGCGCTGGAAGAACTGGAACACACCGCGCCGCGACAGGCGCAGATGATCGAATACCGTTTTTTCGGCGGTTTGGATGTGGCTGAAACGGCCGCGTTGCTCGATGTGTCCGAAGCCACGGTGATGCGCGACTGGCGCGCGGCGAAAGCGTGGCTGGCGCAGGCATTGCGTAACACACGCTGACGCCGTTTGCGCGAAGCGCGCCGCGACTTCCTGCTTTTGTCAGCCATAGCTGACATTATTCTGAAAATAATCCTGTTTTGCATGTTATAACCAGCAAAAACCCGTGTTCCCAGCTTGGGAGATTGCCCCATGTCTCCACAGGTGTACGTCCGGCCTGTCGTGCGGCGCAGCTTGCTGCTAACCTCGCACTTGCGGCCCGATCCATTGAAC
Organism: Gallionellaceae bacterium; assembly: GCA_031277195.1. Taxonomy (GTDB): domain Bacteria; phylum Pseudomonadota; class Gammaproteobacteria; order Burkholderiales; family Gallionellaceae; genus JAITMU01. Next base: position 475 of record JAITMU010000048.1, read on the forward strand.
CTGTGCGCAGCCAAGATCAAAAAACTGTCATGGCGATGAAAATGTTTTTCGGCCAATCTCTCCGGCAACCCGACAGGGCAGGGTAGTTGCGTGGACTCCGCGCGCTGGCAATTGCTCCGCGATCTGTTTGAGGCTGCGTTATCGTTGCCGGATGAGGCCGCACAGCGCCGCTATCTTCAAGCCCAACACCCCAACGATGCCTCGCTGGTCGAAGAAGTGCTGAACATGCTTCAGGCTGATCGCCAGGGCGGATCGCTGCTCGATCGCGGCGTGGAACATGTGGCTGGCGCGTTGCTGCACGCGCCTGTGCCGCCGGAAACGGCGTTTGGTCCCTATCACATCGAACGGCTGCTCGGCGAAGGCGGAATGGGCGTGGTTTATCTCGCCCAGCGCGAGGATTTGGGCAGCCGCGCGGCCATCAAGGTGTTGCGTGATGCCTGGCTGTCGCCGGCACGCCGCGAACGCTTCACGCTGGAACAGCGCGTGCTGGCGCAACTGAATCATCCGGGCATCGCACAACTGTATGACGCCGGTGTATTGCCCGATGGTACGCCGTGGTTTGCGATGGAGTTTGTACAGGGCGTTCCGCTCACCGCATATTGTCGGCAGCAGCGCTGTACGGTGGCGCAGCGCCTGCAACTGTTCCGGCAGGCTTGCGAGGCGGTGCGTTTTGCTCATGCGCATGCGGTGATCCACCGCGACATCAAGCCTTCCAATATATTGGTCAAGTCCGATGGCGGTGTGCGTTTGCTCGACTTCGGCATTGCCAAGCAATTGGACGACCTCGTTGCGCGTGACGGCGCGCACACCACGTTATTTCGACCGATGACGCCTGCGTATGCCGCGCCAGAGCAATTCCTCGGGGCCAAGATCGGCGTACACACCGATGTCTATTCGCTCGGTGTGGTGCTGTATCAATTGCTGACCGGCCATCTGCCCTTCGATCCGCAACACCGCTCCTTGCCGCAAGAAGCGATGCTGATCAATCCATCGCAGGCGGTCAGCGATGAAGCAGCGTTGGGCGATGATCCCAGCCGTGCAGCGTGGGCCGATTTGGACGTACTGTGCCTGACGGCGCTGCACACCGATCCGGCGCGGCGTTACAGTTCGGTGGAAGCGTTGATCCGCGACATCGACCACTATCTGCGCATGGAGCCGCTCGATGCGCGTCCCGATGGATGGAGTTATCACGCCGGGAAATTCCTGCGGCGGCATTGGCAGGTTGTTTCAGTAAGCGCAACAGCCGCGCTGTTGATTCTGGGTCTGAGCATCGCATTCACGATGCGCCTGAGCGCGGCGCGCGATGCCGCGCAGGGCGAAGCCACGCGCGCTGAACGTGTGCAACAACTGATGACCCGTCTGTTTGAAGGCGGGGATGCGCTTGCTGGCCCGGCCAGTGATCTGAAGGTGATCGAAGTGCTCGACCGTGGCGCGCGTGAGGTTGCGGCTCTGAGTTCCGACCCTGGCGTGCAGGCCGAGTTGCTCTACAACATCGCCAGCATCTATCAAACGCTGCGTCAGCCCGACAAAGCCGACACCTTGTTGAACGCGGCGCTGGAATTGCGCACCGGGTTGTATGGCCCGGATAGTGCGCAGGTAGCCGAATGTCTGGTGGCCATCGGTCTGCTGCGTCTGGATCAGGCGCGGCTTGACGAGGCCGAGCAAGCTGCGCGGCGTGGATATGCGCTCACGGTGCAAGCATTGCCCGGCGAACATCCGCAGGTGGCCTCCGCCAGCCTCGCGCTGGGCCGTGTGTTGCGCGAGCGCGGCCAGTACGACGAGGCCATCGCCATCCTCACGCGAGTGCTGCAATCGCAGTCGAACTCGAACCGGCCAACGGCGGATCGGGCGGCGGCGCTGTCTGCGTTGGCAGAAGCTCACTATTCGGCGGGTCACTACGAAGCCAGCGATCAGCAATACCGGCAGGTGCTGGCGATTCATCGCGAGCAATTGGGCCAGACGCATCCGCTGATTGCCGAAGATCTCGGCACGCTGGCCGCGATTCAGCAGGATTTGGGCTACTACGATGAGGCTGAGCGTCTGGCGCGGCAGGCGCTGCAAATCATCGAGACTTACCACGGTCCCGACAGTCCTTATGTCGCCGATCATCTGACTTCGCTGGGCCGTGCGCTGACGTTTCAGGACAAACTCGCCGAAGCCATCGAAGTGTTGGAGCGGGCGCGTGTGATTCAGGAGCGCGTCTACGGCGACGCGCATCCCGTGGTTGCGGAAATTGCCAACGAGATAGGCATTGTGCTGGGTTCGCAAGACCGCTTCGGCGAAGCGGCGCTGCAATATGCTCGTGCCGCCGATATCTATCAGCGCGTGTATGGCGAAAAGCATCTGACCACAGCCGTTGCGCTATCCAACGTGGCTTACATGCGCATGCAGCAGGGCGACTACACCGGCGCCGAGACGCTGTTCCGTCATGTGATCGATCTGTTCACCGCCACGCTGTCGGCCGACAACCTCAACACCGGCATTGCGCACGTCAAGCTTGGCCGCACGCTGCTGCGCGCGGGTCGTCATGCGGAAGCCGCGCAGGAGTCTCGTCGCGGTTACGACATCCTGATTGCGCAGACCAATCCGTCTACCAGTTTTCTGCGAGCGGCGCGGCAGGATTTGGCCGCCGCCTACGATGCGCTGGGACAGCCTGAGCAGGCGAATCGATTTCGGTTGGAGGGGCAGGCGCGTTAGGGCTTCCGCGTTCACCAAATTCTCCCCGGCCAACGCGGGGTATCCGCCAAAGCATCGAAAACCGAATCGGCGCAAATCAGCGGCACACCCTGCGCGATGGCGGTTGCGCCAATGAGCCGGTCGAAAGGGTCGCGATGTTCCCATTCCAGCGTGGCTGCGAGCAGGCCGGCTTTGGGCGACAAGGGCAAGAGGCGTCCGCCCTGTTCGGCAAGCAGATCGAGCAGTTCCGGAAGCAGGGGCTGCATCTGCGGCCACCTGCCCAAGCGAACCTTCTGGCCTATTTCAAACAGACTGATCGCACTGACGAAAACCGTTTCGGCCTGCGTTACGGCGGCCAGTGCAGCGGCGGACAGTCGCGCATCACCGGTCAGCGACCACGCCCAAGCGTGGGTATCCAGCAAGACCTGTTTCACTCTGCGCTTCCCCAAGCCGCCCATTCATCCTCGGGCATGGGGGCGAGAAAATCCGGCACTTCTCCGGCGAGTTTGTCTTTCAGCAAGCCCACGACAAAGGGCCGGCTGGTAATCGGCACGATCTTCACCATCGGCTTTTTGCCCTTGGCGATGATGACTTCCTCGCCGGCCAGCGCGTCTTCGATCAGCCTCGAAAGATTGGTTTTTGCGGCGTGGACGGTGTGTTGCATCGCGGTTCTCAATATTAGCTAAATTACTTAGCTAAGTTTAGATCGGTTCACCGGATTCGTCCAGCAGCAAGGATGTCTCGGTATCCGCGCCGCAAGGCGAGGGCGCACCCGCAGAATCGCTTGCAAATCAGGTGTTTTGCCGCTTTTGTGGCTTGCGGAACCCCTGAGCGGGCTTTAAGATTCGCGCCCACGTTGCGGCGCGACTGAAGCCTTATGGCGGCGGACGACAAGAAAAGCGGCAGCGAACCAAAGGTTTCCGTGCGCATGCGCCCGTGCCGCAAGTGCGTTGTATTTGGAGGATTGATTTATAGCTACATCAGCCAAGCGCGTTCGTCGCAACGAAGAGATCATGGCTCCGCAATTGCGGGTGATCGGCGCGGACGGAGGGCAGGCGGGAGTGATGACGCGCGCGC
>JAITMU010000117.1 GCA_031277195.1 Gallionellaceae bacterium
GCGGCAACCGTTGGCTGCGTGGCGGTGGCGGTATTGCCGATGGCGTCGCTAGCCGTGGCGGTGACATTGCCGGTGGGTTGTATGACAGTGGTTTCCACGCTCCAGACACCGCCTGACCCAACCGTGGTGGTGACGGTGCTGCCGTCAGGCCAGGTCACGGTGACGGGGCCGGGGCTGTTGGTCGTGCCGGTCGCAGTGATGAGGCCGTTGTTGTTGTCGTCGTTAACCGAAAGCGTGAGATCGAGTTGGGACGGCGGCGGCGTAACTCCACCGCCTCCGCCACCGTTGTTGTCATCGCCACCGCCACCACCCATCGCAGCGCCCACCGCGCCCACGGCGAGCAAGCCGCCCAGCCAGCCCAACAGACCGAGCGCAGCGACATCCTTGACGGGAATGAACCAGCGGATCAAGTCATCGTTGATGCCGTCCGCGCCGTTCAGCGCGCGATCAAACTCCGCCCAGTAGGGCTGATCACCGTCCATGAATACCAGTTGATCCGGGCTTGCGCCGGTGAAGAAATCACGAATCGTGAGCGTCTTGCCGTCGGTGAATTCAACGATGAGGTCGTTGCCTTCGCGGGTGTAATTCAACACGTCCTCGCGGCGCGCGTGAATCACGAACACTTCTTGTCGGTCGGTGGACGCGGTAATTGTTTCGCCTGCCTCGACCCGAATCGCAATCGCGTCGCGATCCAGTTCTTTTTCCGGAGGAGTCAGCGGGAAACCGCGGGAGTCAACGAGTTGGTCTTCATTGGTGGCCATGATCAGATTCCTTTACGAGCTTGATATTTCAAATACGAAAAACCGCCGCGCTCAACAGCGAAGCGAGAAGGACAGGAGACATGCGCTTTCCCAGCAGGCACATTGCGTTTCCAAACCAAATAATTGATTGGCTGATACTGCTTGTGTCATCCAAAGTTGAATGCAAAATAGAGCAATACGATGATATACCTAGATTGGCTAATGTCAAGATATATATGAAATGCAGAGACAAGGTAAGGTTTGCTTTTTGGCTTAAGGTTATGTATGGCGGGGCTTGCCCCGCGCTGTGAGCATTTCAACGTCAGCACCACGCGAGGCTGGCGCGTCGCGCGATGCGGTCATTGAGATTCATGCCGCGCGGGGCAAGCCCCGCCCTACTTGTGCTCAAGATTTGCCGTGATTGGCGCCCCCGCCGTCATTCCAGCGAAAGCTGGAATCCAGTTTGTCAAACAATTCCGGCGTAGCCGGACGATCAGGTTCTGTCCGCTGCGCGGGTTATTCATCTTCAACTGGATTCCATCTTTCGCTGGAATGACGGGGATGATGTGGGGCAAAAATTTCAAACTGAGGCGTTACCGGAAATGCGGACAGGTTGATAACACGAAGGTTTTTACAGTACCATTCCGCCCCTTACGCGCACCGCTCGCAGCGGGTGGGCGCATCCATAAAAATAGCCTTCAACTTTTGCTGAAACGGAACACCCAATGCCTTTAACCATAGGAATTCCCCGCGAAATCGCAGCCGGGGAAAAACGTGTTGCGACTGTGCCGGATGTTGCGGCGAAACTGATCAAGCTGGGATTCAAGGTGGTGGTGGAATCCGGCGCTGGCGAGGCCGCAAATTTCGATGACGATGCCTATCGCGCTGCGGGCGTGGAGATTGCGCCCAATGCGGCGGCGCTGTGGGCGGCGGCGGATTTCGTGTTCAAGGTGCGCGCGCCGGACGCGGCGGAAGTCGGCATGATGCGCGCAGGCACGACGCTGGCGAGCTTCATCTGGCCAGCGCAAAACCCGGAACTGATGCAGCAACTTGCGGCGAAAAACGCCACGGTGCTGGCGATGGACAGCGTGCCGCGCATGTCGCGCGCGCAGAAGATGGACGCGCTCTCCTCGATGGCGAACATCGCGGGCTATCGCGCGGTGATCGAGGCAGCGAATGCGTTTGGGCGCTTCTTCACCGGCCAGATCACGGCGGCGGGCAAGGTTCCGCCCGCGCGCGTATTCATCATCGGCGCGGGCGTTGCGGGTCTGGCGGCCATCGGCACGGCGTCCGGTCTGGGCGCGATTGTGCGCGCCAACGACACCCGTCCCGAAGTCGCCGATCAGGTGAAATCCATGGGCGGCGAATTTGTCGGCGTCGATTATCAGGAAGAAGGCACGGGCACCGGCGGTTATGCCAAGGTGATGAGCGAAGGCTTTTTGAAGGCGCAGCGCGAGACCTTCGCGCGCGAGGCCAAGGATGCCGACATCATCATCACCACCGCGCTGATTCCGGGCAGACCCGCGCCCAAGCTGATCAGCGCCGAAATGGTGCAGTCGATGAAACCCGGCAGCATCATCGTGGACATGGCCGCCGAACAAGGCGGCAACTGCGAACTGACCGTGCCGGGCGAGGCCGCCGTCCGGCATGGCGTGACCATCCTGGGCTACACCGATCTGGCCAGCCGCTTGTCGCGGCAATCTTCCACGCTGTATGCGACCAACCTGTTCCGCCTGACAGAAGAATTGTGTAAAAACAAGGATGGCGAACTGAATGTTAATATGGAAGATGAGGTCATTCGCGGTGCGACCGTGATCAAGGAAGGCACGATCACCTGGCCGCCTCCGCCACCCAAACTCTCCGCCGCACCCGCGCAAGCCAAGCCTGCCGCAGTCGCTCCCCCGCCCGCGCACGGTGCCAGCAACGCACCGGCTTCCGGCGCGAAAATCGCCACGATCTTTGTCATCGGCGCGGTGTTGTTCGCGCTGATCGGCGCGTATGCCCCGCCCTCGTTCTTTGAACATTTCACCGTGTTCGTGCTGGCCTGCTTCGTCGGCTACATGGTGGTCTGGAACGTCACGCCTTCGCTGCATACGCCGCTCATGAGCGTGACGAACGCCATATCCAGCATTATTGCCATCGGTGCGCTCATTCAGGTGGCGCCTCCGCTGTCTGGCTCTGCCGACAGCCGCCCCGACGGTCTCATTCTGGGCATGGCGGTAACCGCGCTGACGC
>JAITMU010000196.1 GCA_031277195.1 Gallionellaceae bacterium
CGTCCATCTCGAAAAAAGCGGCGCGCACGCCGCCCATCTCGGCATGTTGGTGATTCAACCCACCCTGCAAAACCGCGGCCTGGGTCGCATTCTTCTGGCGGCGGCGGAAAATCATGCGCGCACCGAATGGAATGCCAACCGGATCAACATGCTGGTGATTGCGATGCGCGAGGAGTTGATCGCCTATTACGAGCGGCGCGGCTACCGGCGCACTGGCGCAACAGAACCCTTTCCGACCGATCCGCGATTCGGCTTGCCCAAAGTCGGCGGCTTGTCACTCATCGCGATGGAAAAGCCGCTCACACAAGGCGCGCCGGGTTAATGCTCACCCTCTGCGCCCGATGGTAAAATCGTTTTCCCGTTTTCCCCGTCAACGCAACCATGCCACTCGCGCCCCTGCCCTCAAACGATCCCCAGATCGCGGAACTCAAACTTCCGCCTCACTCGGTCGAAGCTGAGCAATCGGTGCTGGGCGGGATGCTGCTGGATGCGGACGCCTGGGACAAAATCGCCGACCTGATCAACGAAAGCGATTTCTATCGCGCCGAACATCGGCTGATCTGGCGTCACATCGAACGCCTGAACGGACAAGCCAAGCCGGTGGATGTCATCACCGTGGCGGAGTCGCTGCAAAACAACGCCGAACTGGACAAGGCGGGCGGTCTCGCTTACATCGGTTTGCTCGCGGAAACCATACCGACCGCCGCCAACATCCGCCGCTACGCCGAGATCGTGCGCGAGCGCTCGGTGCTGCGCAAACTTGCCGAAGTCGGCGGCGAAATCGCCTCGCGCGCATACAACCCCTCAGGTCGTGACGCCAGCCAACTGCTCGACGAAGCGGAAAGTCTGGTGCTCGGCATCGCCGAAGCGGGCGAACGCGGCAAGCAGGGCTTCACCCCCATTCCGGATCTGCTCGAGCAAGTGCTTGGGCGCATCGAAACGCTCTACATCCGCGAAGACCACAGCGATGTCACCGGCGTCGCCACCGGCTTTGCCGACCTTGATCGCATGACTTCCGGCTTGCAACCTGGTGATCTCATCATCGTCGCCGGTCGTCCCAGCATGGGGAAAACCGCGTTTTCCATCAACATCGCCGAACACGTCGCGCTCGAAGGCAACAAACCTGTCGCCATCTTCAGCATGGAAATGTCCGGCACCCAGCTTGCCATGCGGATGATCGGCTCGGTCGGTCGCGTCAATCAGCACACACTGCGCACGGGTCGGCTCGAAGACGATGACTGGCCGCGCCTCACACATGCGATGGGACGGCTCAACGACGCGTCAATTTTCATCGACGAAACTGCCGCGTTGAGCGCGATGGAAATTCGCGCGCGCGCGCGGCGGCTGCATCGGCAAAACGACGGCTTGGGATTGATCGTGGTGGACTACCTGCAACTGATGTCCGCCAACTCCGGCAAGGCCAGCGAAAACCGCGCCACCGAAATTTCTGAAATCTCGCGCTCGCTGAAAGCGCTGGCGAAAGAATTGAATGTGCCGGTGATCGCGCTCTCTCAGCTTAACCGCAGCCTGGAGCAACGCACGGGGAAGATGGGGAAGCGCCCGATAATGTCCGACCTGCGCGAGTCCGGCGCCATTGAGCAGGATGCCGACTTGATTTTGTTCATCTACCGCGATGAAGTTTACGACCCGGACTCGGCAGACAAAGGCAAGGCGGAAATCATCATCGGCAAACAACGTAACGGCCCGATTGGAACCGTCGTGCTCACGTTCCGGGGAGAATACACGCGGTTTGAAAATTACGCGGCGGTATACTATCCGTTGGGGGGGGGTTGCCCGGCGCTGTGGGTTTTTAGCGTTGGTACCGCGGGGGGCACCCCCCGCCCTACGCCTTCTGCGCCTGCACCATCTTCATCGCCGAACTGATGAGCGCTGACACTTCGGTCATGTTGCTCGGCACCACCAGCGTCGTGGTCGCGTCCGCAGCCAGCCTGCTGTAAGCCTCCACCGCTTTTTCCGCCACCTTGAGTTGCACCGCTTTTTCGCCGCCAGGCTCGCCGATGGCGGCGGCGGTGACGGAGATGGCGCGCGCGGTCGCTTCGGCGACGGCGGTGATGGCGGCGGCCTGGCCTTGCGCGGTGTTGATCGCCGCCTGCTTCTCGCCTTCCGATTTGGCGATGGCGGCCTGCTTCTCGCCTTCGGCCAGATTGATCTGTTCCTGCCGTTTGCCTTCAGAGGCAGCGATGACCGCGCGCTTCTCGCGTTCAGCGGTAATCTGACGCTGCATCGCCTGCAAAATTTCCTTCGGCGGCGTCAGATCCTTGATCTCGTAACGCAACACTTTCACGCCCCAATTCAGCGCCGCTTCGTCGATGGCCTGCACCACTTGCGCGTTGATCGTGTCGCGCTCCTCAAACGTCTTGTCGAGTTCGAGTTTGCCGATCACGCTGCGCAAGGAAGTTTGCGCGAGCTGCGTGATCGCCACCACATAATTGCTGGAACCGTAGCTGGCGCGCATCGGATCGGTCACTTGAAAATACAGAATGCCGTCCACCTGCAACTGCGTGTTGTCGCGCGTGATGCAAATCTGGCTGGGCACGTCGAGCGGGATTTCCTTCAAGCTGTGTTTGTAAACCACGTTGTCGATGAAGGGCACGAGAAAATTCAACCCCGGCGCCAGCGAAGCGTGATACTTGCCCAGGCGTTCAACCACCCAGGCGTTTTGTTGCGGCACGACCTTGATCGAACGCGCGATGAAAACGGCGGCGATGACGAGAAGAAGCAGAGCGATTTCCATGACGTGTGTCCTGTGTTGAAAATGATGTGAAGAAACAATATCAGACCGGCTCGACCAGCAGGCGGCTGCCCACCAGTTCGACCACGCGATGCGACCCGCTGGCGCGCGCGCATCCCGGTCGCAGTTCGGCTGTCCACGCCGCGCCGCGATAACGCACCGTGGCCGTGCCATCGGCATTCCATGCCTCGATGCGGATGATTTCGCCGATGTCCAGATTCACGCTGCGCTCGGCACGCACGGAAGGATCGCCGGGGCGGCGCTTGCGCCAGTAATAACCGGCAATTACCGCCACTGTGCCGACAATCGCGCCCACGACCATCTGACCGGTCAACGTCATCCCCGCCTGCGCCGCAATCGCTCCGGCGACCGCGCCCACCGCAAGCATCAACAGATAAAACGTCATGCTGGCCAGTTCCAGCAACACCAACAAACCCGCCGCGATCCACCAGAACATTACATTAGACATGTCGCACCGCACTTTCTTGTTCAACCTGTGCGGATGATACAACTAAAGGGGGCGGCTTCGATTTATTAAAGAATTGATGCTGGCTCTTTTAATTGTGCAAAAAACAAAAGAGACCACAACCTCTTGATTCCCGTCATTGTAGGGCGGGGCTTGCCCCGCGCGGTGCGGGCTTTGAAATTCTCACAGCGCGGGGCAAGCCCCGCCCTACATTTGTATCGATTTACCCTATTCCCCCGGCTGCGCCGCCAATGCTTTCAACAGCATCGCCTGTGCGCTTTTCAGCTCGGCGCGGCGCGGGGTTTTGCGGCGGTAGTGGCCGTCGGCGTTCATTTCCCA
>JAITMU010000199.1 GCA_031277195.1 Gallionellaceae bacterium
CGCCCTACCCCAGATTTCCGTCATTCCAGCGCAAGCTGGAATCCAGCAAGAACATACACTCCGCGTAGCGGACAAAAACATCAGGTCGTCCGGCTGCGCCGGATTTTTTAATCGGCTGAATTCCAGCTTGCGCTGGAATGACGGGAATCAAGGGGTGTGGGACAGCTGCGGTTCACCCCGCCCTACCCCACAAATCATGCTCATCCGAATCCGTTACGCGCACGTCGGCGAAATCTCCAACCTTGAGCGATTGTCCATCTTCGATGTAAACCAGGCCGTCAATCTCCGGCGCGTCGGCGGCGCTGCGGGCAATCGCGCCTTCCTCGTCCACTTCATCCACCAGCACGCGCAGCGTCTTGCCGACCTTGCGCGCCAGTTTTGCCGCGCTGATTTTTTCCTGCGCCCGCATGAAGCGTTGCAGACGTTCCTGCTGCACGTCGGGCAGCACATGATCCGCTAGCGCGTTCGCCGCCGCGCCTTCGACCGGAGAATACGCAAACGCACCGGCGCGATCCAGTTGCGCGGCTTCCATGAAGTCCAGCAATTCCTGAAATTCGGCTTCGGTTTCTCCCGGAAAACCGACGATGAAGGTGCTGCGCAAGGCGAGATCAGGGCAGATTTCGCGCCAGCGGCGGATGCGTTCCAGCACGTTTTCGCTGCTGCCGGGACGCCGCATCGCTTTCAGGATGCGCGTGTTCGCGTGCTGGAATGGCACATCGAGATACGGCAACACCAAACCATCCGCCATCAGCGGAATCACCTCGTCCACGCTCGGATACGGATAGACGTAATGCAACCGCACCCACACGCCCAGTTCGCCCAAGGCGCGCGCCAGTTCGGTCATGCGGGTTTTCAGCGGCTTGCCGCCCCAAAAACCGGTGCGGTATTTCACATCGACGCCGTAGGCGCTGGTGTCTTGCGAGATCACCAGCAATTCCTTCACGCCGGCTTGCGCCAAACGCGCCGCTTCGTCCATCACCTCGCCCACCGGACGGCTGACGAGATCGCCGCGCAATGAGGGGATGATGCAGAAAGTGCAGCGGTGATTGCAGCCTTCGGAAATTTTCAGATAGGCGTAGTGCTTCGGCGTCAGCCGTATGCCCTGCGGCGGCACCAGATCGGAATACGGGTCGTGCGGTTTGTGCAGATGCGCATGAACGACCTGCATCACTTCCTCCTCGGCGTGCGGGCCAGTCACCGCCAGCACGGACGGATGCGCCTGCCGCACCACGTCGCCCTTCGCGCCCAAACAGCCGGTGACGATGACCTTGCCGTTCTCGGTCAGCGCCTCGCCGATGGCGTCCAGCGATTCCTCCACCGCGCTGTCGATGAAGCCGCAGGTGTTGACCACGACGAGATCGGCGTCGGCGTAGCTCGGCGCGATCAGATACCCTTCTGCGCGCAAGCGCGTGAGAATACGTTCGGAATCCACCGTGGCTTTGGGGCAGCCGAGTGAAACGAAACCGACTTTGGGAATGGAGTGAGGCATGAAATCGCTACCGTAGAAAAGGTGGCGGATTATATAGGTTGTGGTGAGCGCCGCGAACCCCAACCGCGCCGAGGTCCTCCCCGCAAAGACGCGAACGACCATCGCCACAACGGTACAAACGGCCACCGCCGCACCGTTGCGGTTCGCTGCGCTCACCGCAACCTATGGATACAACCGATGGAATACAGCCAGAAAAAACCGGCTCCCACCGCGCGAGCAGCGGGAGCCGGTTGTGTGCGACATTATTCTTACTTCTTGCCGCCGTTGACGGCTGCCTTCAACGCAGCGCCAGCCTTGAATGCCGGAACCTTGGAGGCTTTGATCTTCAGTTCAGCGCCGGTCTTGGGGTTACGACCAGTGCGAGCTGCGCGCTTGCGCACCTCGAAGGAGCCGAAGCCAACCAGAGAAACCGAATCACCCTTTTTCAGAGCGCCGGAGATAACTTCAATAACGGCGCCAATCGTGCGATCAGCGTCCGCCTTGCTCGTATCCAGCTTGCCAGCCAACGCTTCGGCAAATTCTTTTCTATTCATGTAACCCCCTTTTCAACGATTAAAAAAACCGCTTACGCGGTAACTACGCACGGATCAGGAACTTCCCGATTCAATTTCAAGATGCCTCCCAGACGGGTAAGACTTGCCGCAATAAATCCGAAACATTCAAGTCAAAACCGTTAGGCCGAAACTTACCATAAAAAATGAAACCGCAACATCATTCCGACATTATTTTTCTGGATTGCGGAGTCATTGAGCGAAAAACATTCGATCCGAATCGACAGATAATTGCAAAAAATCTTATAAATACAGCGATACAATCAAGCCGTCCCGCCGACCGTCAAACCATCAATACGCAACGTCGGCTGACCAACCCCAACCGGCACACTCTGCCCTTCCTTCCCGCAGGTGCCGACGCCGGGATCCAGCGCCAGGTCATTGCCTATCATGCTCACGCGGGTAAGCGCCTCCGGGCCGCTGCCAATCAGCGTCGCGCCTTTCACCGGATGACCGACTTTTCCATTCTCAATCAAGTACGCTTCGGTGGCGGAAAACACAAACTTGCCGCTGGTGATATCCACCTGACCGCCGCCAAAATTGGCCGCGTACAAGCCATGCTTCACCGACGCGATGATTTCCTCGTGCGTTTTGTCGCCGTTCAGCATCATCGTGTTGGTCATGCGCGGCATCGGCAAATGCGCGAACGATTCGCGCCGTCCATTCCCCGTGAGCGGCACGCCCATCAGCCGCGCATTCAGCGTGTCTTGCAGATAACCGCGCAGGATGCCGTCCTCGATCAGCACGGTGCGCTGTGTCGGATTGCCTTCGTCATCCATGTTCAACGAGCCGCGCCGATTGATGATCGTGCCATCATCCACCACGGTGACGCCGGGCGCGGCGACACGCTCGCCGACGCGACCGGAAAACGCAGAACTGCCCTTGCGGTTGAAGTCTCCTTCCAGCCCGTGCCCCACCGCCTCGTGCAGCAGAATGCCCGGCCAGCCGGAACCCAGCACCACGGTCATGCTGCCCGCAGGCGCGGCTTGCGCTTCAAGATTGACCAAGGCCTGATGCACCGCCTTCTGCGCGTAATCGCTCAGTATCTCGTCGGTGAAATATTCATAGCCGAAACGCCCGCCGCCGCCCGCCGAGCCTTGCTCGCGCCGACCATTCTGTTCGACGATCACCTGCAACGACAGCCGCACCAGCGGGCGGATGTCTGCGTTCATCATGCCGTCGTTGCGCGCCACCAGCACCACTTCGTATTCCCCCGCCAAGCCGGCCATCACCTGCGTGATGCGCGGATCGAGCGCGCGCGCCGTGCGCTCCAGCCGTTCCAGCAACGCCACCTTGCGCGCCGCGTCGAGCGAAGCCAGCGGGTCGTGCGGCAGATACAAATCGCGCCCCGCGCCGCCGCGCAAAACCGGCGCAATCTGTCTGCCGCCCTGACGCGCAATCGCCCGCGTGGCGCGCGCCGCGCTTTCCAGCGCGGACAGGCTGATGTCATCCGAATAGGCAAACGCCGTCCTGTCGCCCGACACCGCGCGCACGCCCACGCCCTGATCAATGCCAAAGCTGCCGGATTTGACGATGCCCTCCTCCAGCGACCAACTTTCCGCGCGGCTGTATTGAAAATACAGATCAGCGTAATCGAGCTTGTGCGCAAACATCTGCCCAAACACCTGCTGCAAACGCGACGCGTCGAGTCCGGCGGGAGCGAGTAGGGTTTGCTGGGCGAGGTCGAGGTGAGTGTTCATGCGTGGGGATTTTCAAAAGGGGTGATTATAGGTCGTAGTGGAGCAAGGGCGGGGCTTGCCCCGCCCTTGTATGATGTTTCCGTCTTGAGGGGCACCTCAAGCCAGAGGGGTTGGACGCCGTCCCCGCCCTTGGGTTTTCAAGCCCGTAGCGTAGATTCCCGCGCCAATCCCTCATTCTTCGACACAAGATCGGACAGTATCTTAGGCTCGGATTCCGGCAGCCCGTATTCGCAAGGTTGATTATTCGAGGAGAAATTCATGGAACAGTTTTATCTGGGTATCGACGTCGCCAAAGCCAAACTGGATTGCGCCTTGCTGTTGCCCAAC
>JAITMU010000053.1 GCA_031277195.1 Gallionellaceae bacterium
TGCGCCACCACGACCGCGCCAGCGTCAAGCCGCAAATTCCGGTCGTCGATGCGCGCGCCGTCCAGCTTCACCGCGCCCTGCTGGATCATCCGCATCGCCTCCGAGGTACTGTCCACCAGTCCGGCCTGCTTGAGCAGATTGGCGATGCCGATACCGCCGTCTGTCGCAACCACGCTGATTTCCGGCATGTCTTCCGGCAGCACGCCCTGTTTGAAGCGCGCTTCAAATTCCGCCAGCGCGTCCTCTGCGGCTTTGCGGGAATGAAAGCGCGCGACCATCTCTTGCGCCAGCAACACCTTGATGTCGCGCGGATTTCTTCCCTCCGCCACATCCTGTCGCCAGCGCGCGAGGGTGGCGAGACTTTCGGCCGACAGCAATTCCAGATAACGCCACATCAATTCGTCCGAAACGGACATCAGCTTGCCGAACATTTCCTGCGGCGACTCGGTGATGCCGACGTAATTGCCCAGCGATTTGGACATCTTGTTCACGCCGTCCAGGCCTTCCAGCAAAGGCATGGTGAGCACGCACTGCGAGGGCTGGCCGTAATGCTTTTGCAACTCGCGCCCCATCAGCAGATTGAATTTCTGATCGGTGCCGCCCAGTTCCATGTCGGCGCGCAACGCCACGGAGTCATACCCTTGCACCAGCGGATAAATGAATTCGTGGATGGCGATGGGCTGGTTGTTGCGGTAACGCTTGTTGAAATCGTCGCGCTCCAGCATCCGCGCCACCGTGTGCGTCGCCGCCAGCTTGATGAGATCAGCCGCGCTGAACTGATCCATCCAGGTGGAGTTGAACACGATTTCGGTTTTGGCCGGATCGAGCACCTTGAACACCTGCTCGCGGTAGCTCTCCGAATTGGCCAGCACTTGCTCGCGCGACAGCGGCGGGCGCGTGGCGTTTTTGCCGGTGGGGTCGCCGATCATGCCGGTGAAATCGCCGATCAAGAACAGCGCGTGATGCCCCAGTTCCTGCAACTGCCGCATTTTGTTCAGCAACACCGTATGCCCCAGATGCAAATCCGGCGCGGTGGGATCAAACCCCGCCTTGATGCGCAACGGGCGGCCCAGCGCCAATTTTTGCTTCAATTCGGCTTCCAGCAGCAGCTCATCGCAACCGCGTTTGATTTGATCCAGCGTGTCCTGAGCGACTTCGATCACAGCATTACCCATCATGTTTGCTCTTAATCTTACAAAACCTAAAAAGTATCTCTAATTTATCTCTTAACGCTTTGTGGCCTGACGTCTTCTTGTTAGAATCGCGACCTTTGCAAAAGAGATATTAGAGCGCGTCGCGAATTCGCAGACGGCCATGTAAAAAAGATTTAAATGTTAACCCAAAACCTCCAGACACAAGAACGAAAGTTGAAGCTGCGCTGGTTCGTCGCACTGTCCAGCCTGCCGCTGCTCGGCGTTCTGACTGCGTTCGGCGTCATGCCGCAGACTTCGCTCACCAGTGTGGCGGAGAAAACTGTCGTGCAGGCCGTGGAATTGCCGCACGCCATGACCATCAACGGCAACACCACGACGCTCTGGCATAGCGAGCAAGTTCAGCGCGGCGACACGGTGGTTGAAATCCTGCGTCGTCTGGAAGTGACCGATGCCGCCGCCAGCGCCTGGTTGCGCAACAACACGGAAGCGGAATCCTTCCGTCGTTTGTCCGTCGGCAAAACCGTGCAGGCAGAAACGGACGTGGACGGCAATCTGCTGTCTTTGCGTTATCTGGATAACGATCGCAAGCAAACAGTCATCGGCAAGGCGGGCGAAAATTTCACCGTCAGCATTCTGCCGCCCGTGCTGGAACAGCGCTTGTCCATGCGCACCGGCGTCATCGACACCACCCTGTTCGACGCGACTGACGCCGCCGGCCTGCCGGATGCGGCGGCCAGCCAGCTCGCTGAAATTTTCGGCGCTCACATCGACTTCCACCGCGATCTGCAAAAGGGCGACCGCTTTGCCGTCACCTACGAAACAACCTACAGCAACGGCGAGCCGGTTGGCGTTGGTCGCATTCAGGCTGCCGAATTCACCAATCAGGGTCGGGTTTATCGCGCCGTGTATTTCCAGACCAGCGAAGCGCGCGGTGACTACTACACCCCCGAAGGCAAGAGCCTGCAAAAATCCTTCCTGCGCTCGCCGGTGGAATTTTCCCGCATCAGCTCCGGCTTCTCCAACGCGCGCTTCCATCCGGTTCTGCAAAAATGGCGCGCGCACAAGGGCGTGGACTACGCCGCCCCCATCGGCACCAAAGTGAAAGTGACCGGCGATGGTGTCGTGTCGTTTGTCGGCACCCAGAATGGATATGGCAAAGTCATCATCGTGGATCACCCCGGCCAATACTCCACGGTTTACGGACACCTGTCCCGCTATGCCGACAATCTGCGCAAGGGGCAGCGCGTCGCGCAGGGCGATGTCATCGGCTACGTCGGCATGACCGGCTGGACGACCGGCTCGCACCTGCACTACGAATTTCGCATCAACGGACAGCAGCGCGATCCCCAACGCGTCGCCTTGCCGGACGCCAAACCGATTCCCGCCTCGCAGATGGCTGCCTTCCAGGCAAGCATCCGCAACCAGCTTGAACGCCTTGGCCTGCTAAGCGAAACTCGTCTGGCAAGGCTGGACTGAGGCGCAGCGTCGCCATGAGCGGCTCGGAGTTTTACGTCGGCGTCATGTCCGGCACCAGCCTGGACGGCGTGGATGCCGCGCTCGTCGAGTTTGCCGAAGACGGCATTCTCTCCATCAATGCCATTCACTACCAACCTTACCCGCAGCCGCTCAAGGAGCGGCTGCTTGCTTTGCATCTCCCCACGAACGACGAACTGCATCAGGCATCTCTGCTCGGCAACGAACTCGCCAGCCACTACGCATCGGCGGTCAGCGCGCTGCTGCGTACTGCAGGCATCCACCTCGCCGAGGTGCGCGCCCTCGGCTGCCACGGCCAAACCGTGCGCCATCGCCCCGATGCGGGCTACACCGTGCAGATCGGCAACGCCGCGCGACTGGCGGAATTGTCCGGCATCACCGTGGTCAGCGATTTCCGCAGCCGCGACCTCGCCGCAGGCGGGCAAGGCGCGCCGCTGGTGCCCGCCTTTCACGACCGCCTGTTGCGCCATCCCAGCATTCATCGCGTCATTGTCAACATCGGCGGCATCAGCAATCTGACAGACCTCGCGCCCGAAAAAATAACCACCGGATTCGATTGCGGCCCCGGCAACCTCCTGATGGATGCCTGGTGCGCCGAACATCTCGGCCAACCTTACGATGAAGATGGCGCATGGGCATCGACCGGCCGCGTCCTGCCCACGCTGCTGGACACGCTGTTGAACGAACCGTTCTTCGCGCTGCCACCGCCGAAAAGCAGCGGGCGCGACCTGTTCAACCTGGGCTGGCTGCAAGACAAGCTGCGCGGCGACGAACGGCCGGAAGATGTGCAAGCCACGCTGCTGGCGCTCACCAGCCGCACCATCGCACAAGCCATCCTGGATTTCTGCCCCGGCGCGCAGGAAATTTACCTGTGCGGCGGCGGCGCGCATAACCGTGAACTGGTGAGCCAACTGGCGCAATCCCTGCCGGATTGCGCCATCAAACCAACGGATGACCTGGGCATCGCCGCCGACTGGATGGAAGCCGTCGCCTTCGCCTGGCTCGCCCGACAAACCATGCACGGCGAAACCGCCAACCTCCCCGCCGTCACCGGCGCGCGGCACGAATGCATCCTCGGCGCGATTTATCCGGCGTGAATGGTGGGCGGAGGTAAAACGATTTGAGATAGAGTCTGCGATGCAACAATCTCCGCCATAACATCGAGGAAGAAATGCAAAAAGAAAGTGCCACAACAAGAATCCGCCACATCGTTTTATCCGATCACGCGTCAGACATGGTGAACAAAGCCCGCGAAGCGCGCGAGGCAGAATATCTCGCGGAACAAGCTGCTGTCGAAGCCGCCAATAAAGCCCTCATCGAGCGCTATCAGGGTTTCGTAGAAATGCGGAACGGCGCAATCCGCAGAGCAAAGGAAACGCTAGCGGCTGCACGCGCCCGAAAGGGTTTTCATCCGCTGGCGATTCTTTGGGGGTTATTGCGGGTCTTTGCGGCATGGTTCCCGGCACCCCCATCCAAACCCGTGCTGTATCGGGCAAGATTGAAAGAGCCAGATAAAAACGAGATGGTTTGGGAGGCCGGCAGATGATTTTCGCACCTTCTTCACAAGGGGCGATTGTTAAGCGTAAACTGGCTCCTCCAAGCCCTCGACCAGAAACGATTGAATACTGGCGGAAGGGGGCAGAAATTGCCGATGTATTTTGGGATGGTATTGAGAAGTCCTCGTTGGTTTCGGATGACTTCAGGAGGATTGCAGGTGAAGCTCGTGCCTCAATTAGGGCTCAGTATGTGATCGCTGATCGAATGATTGGCTAGAGTATTTTTTAGGAGCGCCGATCGGCGCAGTTGGCCGCGTGGCGGCGAGGAGATATGACATGCAAATCACCGTTGATCAACACTTGGAGAAATTTGTTGATGGCGCCGTCAAGACAGGCCGTTACAAGTCTGCCAATGAAGTCGTCTCAGAAGCACTGCGCTTACTTGAAAGCCGCGACGAGAAGATCGCCGCATTGAAAAAAATGCTGGATGATTCGATAAAAGAAGGCGGATCGAAAACCAGTGGAGAAATGAAGGCTCTTATCAATGCGGCTTCTGCGAGGTTGATGGAACAGGGAAATAAGTGTATCAACTGATTTATCTGGACAGCGCGGGGCGGGATTTAGAGGAAATACTGCAATACATCGCGCAGAAAAGTGGTCGTGTTGAAACGGCTGTTCTGTTCGTTGAAAAGTTAATGGCGCAATGCGAGAACATTGCGTCTCTGCCAGGAAAGTATGGAATCGCTCGGTCAGAGTTGAGATCCGATATTCGCTCGATCTCGTTTCAATCGTATGTGATTTTCTTTCGCTATGTCGGCAGTCGGTTGGAGGTCGTGAATGTAGTTCACGGCAATCGAGATTTAATTCTTCTTTTCGAAGAAGGGTGAGAATGATTGGCCGCTAGGGCGGCGAGGAGATGGAAATGGAACTGATTGATTCGGTATATTTTATTTTGAAAATCGGAATTGGAATCATTGTATTGCTGTTGGTTCGTCGTGCTTTACTATATCTTTATATTCAAAAAGAAAGAAAAAAGGGGGTTCTGTATATTCTATGCAGCCTTGTTTTGGCGGCTGATCTTGTGATCATTCCAGAAAAACTGTATCTCCCAGTTTTCTTTGCATTTCTTATAATATTTGGGCTGTTAAATATAGATAGGAGAGTGCCTAAATCTCGCGTAGCTAATTCTCCGGAACTTTTGGAAGGAAATGTTGCGGAAGGTTTTTATGTTGATGGTGAGCGGCTTTACTCAACAAGCATGTTTGATTCAAATTAAGTGCAGTAGGTTGGGGTGAGCCTTTGGCGAACCCCAACACCACACCGCTCAATGTTGGGCATCGCTGCGCTCAGCCCAACCTACCGGGCTACGAAGGAATAAAAGGATTAACGATTCTCAAAACGCGCGCAACGACTTGCCCATGATTCATATCTTCGGAATACAGCAAGCGTAGGGCGGGGCTTGCCCCGCGCTGTTGGTGTATTCTCGCACGTTAATTTACCCCGCACGATGCGGACGTTGAAATACCCACCGCGCGGGGCAAGCCCCGCCCTACTCGGAGCAAATCGCGGAGGATGTTGGCGTACCCGCCCAATCTTCCGGCAAATCACCTCGGCGCACGTAACGATGAAACGACGAATACGGCCAATCCGCCGCCCGCGTGACATGGCCATGTTTGACCGGATTGAAATGGATGTAATCCACATGCGCGGCGAGATCGGCTTCGCTCTGGATCAAATGCTCCCAATACCGGCGTTGCCAAATACCGCGCTCGCCTTTTAACCTGCGCCGCGCTGACCGATATTCCACTGCCGGCATCGCACGCGAAAAAAACGCTTTGATGCTGTTCCACCGAGTTGCATTGTCGCCATCGCCCAACGGCAATCGCCACAGGCAATGCAAATGATCCGGCAACACGACCACCGCCAATATCTCGAATGGGTGTTGCGCGCGAACATGACGGAATGCGTCACCCAAAACGCCGATGTGTTCAACCAATAGCCGCCGATCCCGCCGCAACAAATTGACGGTGAAAAAATACACGCC
>JAITMU010000207.1 GCA_031277195.1 Gallionellaceae bacterium
GCCGCCGTTGGTGATGTTCAGCGTGGCGTTCCCGCCAAACCCGACATAGAAATCGCCGGTATTCGTCCAGGTCGAGCCTGCTCCGTCAATCGTGGCCGCGCCATTGGAATCAGCGCCGAAGCCGATGGAACCCAACGTGCTGGAAACTGCGCCGCCATCGCTGATGTTCAATGTGCCATCGCCGCCCGTCCCGCCGCTGAGGACGCCGCCAAGAAAAATCGTACCGGCGGAAACGCTGCCGCCGTTTTCGACAGCCAGCGCGCCCGTGCCGAAAACACCGACATAAAGATCGTCACTATTCGTCCAGGTCGAACCCGCCCCATCAATCGTGGCCGCGCTGGTGGAACTGGAACCGAGGCCGATATAAGCAAAGGCGCTGGAAACCGCGCCGCCGTTGCTCACCTCGAGCGTTCCCGCGCCGCCATTGCCAACGGTAAGGCTGTCCGTATTCGTCCAGTGCGATCCCGCCCCGTCCACCGTGACCGCGCCGCTGGAAAACGTGTCGTCGCCAATCGCGCCAATCACACTGGAAACACTGCCGCCATTCTCGATATGCAGCACGCCGGTGCCAGAACCGCCGACGGCGAGCGCATTGGCATTCGTCCAGGCTGAGCCTGCGCCGTTGACGTTGACCGTACCGCTGGAGCCGGCAAGATTACCGATGGTGCCGATGAAATTATTGACGACGATCCCGCCACCCGAAATGTTCAGCACACCCACGCCGGCATTGCCCACAAGGATGTCTGTTCCCGGATTCCACGGACTCGGCTGTGTGCCGGAACCATCGCCGATCACGGTTTCGGTAGCGCCGCCGTCGATGATGGTTTGAGCATGCGCCGGATTCATCCCCGACAGCATGACAAACGGACTGGCCAGAACGGCGGCAATGGCCGACGGCAACAAGGCTTTGCGAGATGTCTTCATGTCTGCTCCATGTGAAATTGAAAAGCCCGCTCGATCGCGCGGGCGCCCCTTCCGTATTCGCGTCATGTTTGACAGCCGGTTTTGTGCGAGGCGGGCGTAGTGTCAGTTGCGGAAGCAGACGGCGACAATTCTCATATGATAGGAATGCGTGGTGATTTGCGAAAAAACGATCCACGGCACAGCCGTTGCGCACCGGCTGCGCGGGGACTACGCGGGGACTGCGCGGGGACTGCGCGGGGACTGCGCGGTTTCAGCGAAAATCCAGAAACGGGATCAGGACGATTTCGGCGGCGGCGCCAGAGGTTGCGCCGATTTGAGCAGCGCAACAAGCTGGCTCTGCTGGTGTGTGCCAGTCTTTGAAAAGATGTGAGCGAGATAGGTGCGTGCGGAGCCAAAGCCGATCCCCATCCCGGCGGCGGCTTCCTTCAGCGACTTTCCAGCTGCAAGCGCTGCGGCGATGCGCGCTTCTGACGGAGTGAGATCGAACAAACCCATGAGCACGGTCGGCGAGGGCACAAAGTTGCTTGATTTCAGACAGGTCACGGCGACGAGAATTTCCGCGCCGAACAGCATGTCTGCCGCCGCGCGGAACAGCGGCAGCACATGGACAACCAGCGCGGGCTGATCGGTGCGCGCCTGAACCGGAATGGATCGCACCAACCCTTCCGGCGCCGTCAGCGCATGAGCGATGGCTTGCTGAAACAGCTTGTTCGCCGCGGGCGATGCCAGCGCCAATCCGCCGAACGCCGCGGGCATCACGATATCGCTGATGGAATCGAGCAGCTTGTTGGATGCCAGCGCCCGTCCCGTGCGCGTGAGCGCGGCGGCAGGCACGCCCAGCGCCTCAAAGGTTGAAACGGCAGTCTGCGCCCGACTCAGACCGAGACGGCAGGCGATCATCGCGGCGCGAGCCAGATGCGGGTGAACATGATTGAGGTAATCGACGGCCTCCGCCTCGTGGCTGCCCAAATCGCGCCAGCGATTGAACGCGAACGCCGCCAGCTCGCCGCCCGGCATGGGAATGATCGCGCCGAGCTGGGATTCCAGCCCCAGCGTCTGCATCGCGGCATAGCTGGCATCCCGCAGCACGTCTTCCGGAAAATATTGCTGCGCCTGCACGAAGCCATAACAGGGGCGCGCGTAGTAGTGCTGAATCCGGCGGCTGGATTGCCAGCCGTCGTTCATGAATTCTTCAATGTAGTCGCGGGCAACATCAGTGGTCTTGTGTTGAATGACCGCAGCATCCCGAAACACCATCAGCGTGCCGGACGCCGAACCGGAGGAAGACGCCAGATTGTTCAGGACGGCATCCCACTTTTCCGGCAGAAAGGGCGCTTCGTAAATTTGGTCGATCAGTGCTTGCAACGCAGACATGATTCAATGGATTTTGAAAGTCCCGAAAATGATAGGGCAAAATCCATTTTCTGCAAACTGTCGGGATTTGCTCGCGGGAAGAGAGCCGTGTGAAGAGACCTCCCCCACATTTATGAACGCACGTTCTCTCACGATTCCTGATTTTTTATTCATTAAAATGCGCCTAATACCCTGTACGAAAAATAAATTTTCTCCGCCGTTATTTCCCCTTCGCCCGATAGTGTTGACTTTATTTTTTAAAGTGGACATTATTGCCGCCACATTAGCGGCTCCTGCGATTTGGGGTTGGGGCTTGCCGATAATAATAATTTAAAGATTCACTGCATTTTTTCTAAATCCGTTGTAACTGGCAGTAATACACGTCGGCGTTGTCCCGGCCGGCTGGGTTAATGTTTGTTGGGGAGCCACTCACGATGCATCGTTTTTTACGTCTGACCATTCTGCTTGCCGGGATGTTTGTTGCTACGGGCAGTCATGCCGCAGGGCAACCGTTTACCGGCACCGAAGATCAATTGGGGCCTGAAGTTCCGCAGCCCATTGAGTTTCCTCACAACCGCCACGCCGGCAAAGGTGAAGTCATCGACAGTGGGGCGCAAGACCCCACTCAGAAATACGTCGGCATGGAAATCAACTGCATGTATTGCCACACCTATGCGCGACGCAGCATGGTGTCCGGCATTCCGCCGTTGCGCAAATGCATAGGTTGCCACCAGAGCATTGAGTCGGTGCGCGAAGCGCCCCGCATCAAGAAGCTGTTTGAATACTGGGAAGGCACGGATGGCAAGGACGCCCAGAAACCGGTGCCTTGGCTGAAGGTGCATGACCTGCCCGATTTCGTTCGCTTCAACCACGAGCGGCACATCCAGCGTTTTTACTTCCAGCAAGGGAAGGTGACGCAGGACGAGGCGGGCGGCAATGACGGCATACGGGAGGTTTGCAGCTATTGCCACGGCGACATTGCGGCCAAGAACGCTACCGTTGCGCGTCGTCAGAAGCCGATCACCATGGGCTGGTGCGCGAATTGCCACCAAAAAGATCACGCGGTCGATGCGACGGGGACGGAAACTGCCCGCGGTCCGAACGATTGCTTTACGTGCCATAAATAATCGGCACGCCTGTGACGAGCACGATTTCAAGAGGTATTTGTGATGAGTGAAAACGGTTTTAATCGGCGCGATTTTCTGAAAACGCTGGGATGGGGTGGCACTGCGGTCGCTTTGAGCGGTTGCGGCAACACCTCGATTGAGGACGGCGCGGAGTTTGTAACTTCGTATTCCGAGCCGGCTGACTATGTGATTCCCAGCATCGGCGTTTACTACAACTCCACCTGCGCGCAATGCGATGCGGGCTGCAACATTACTGGCCGTGTGCGCGAAGGTCGCGTCATCAAGCTGGAAGGCAATGCGGCGTCTGCCATCAACCACGGCAAGACCTGCGGTCTCGGTCAGGCTGGCGTGCAAGCGCACTACAACCCTGACCGCGTGACCCAGCCGAAGCTCAATGGCCAGACTGTCACCTGGGAGCAAGCGCTGGCGGCGATCTCGGAAAAACTCGCTGGCGCGAGCGGCGCAGAAGTTGCTTTCCTCACCGGCGGCGTAAGCGGTCATGTGCGCGCCTTGCTGGACAACTATCTGGCGGCGTTGGGCAGTCGGGAGCATTTCGTTTACGAGGCGGTTTCCCCTGCGGTTGAGCGCGCGGTCAACACCAAGATGTATGGCACGGCCATGCCGCGTTATCGCATCGACAAGGCCAGAGCGGTCGTGTCGTTCGGCGCGGACTTCCTTGGCGCGTGGGTTTCGCCGGTCAACTTCTCGCAGCAATACGCCAAGTTCCGCAAGGGCAATCGCCCGGAAGGCCGTGGCGTGCTGGTGCAAATCGAACCCAAGATGACGCTGACGGGCGCGAATGCGGATCGCTGGATTGCGATTCGTCCCGGCACCGAAGGCATTCTCGCGCTGGGGTTGATCAACGCGCTGGGCGCGGCAGGTGTTGCCGTGCCGGGTGATGCTGCCGCTGCCGCGAAGGATTACACGACGGAGCGCGTCAGCGCGGAGACGGGCGTGTCGGCGGATCAAATTGGCCGCCTGGCGACGCTGCTCAAGGAGCGCACGCCCAGCCTGGTGTTGGCTGGTAGCGCAGCGGAAGGGTATGCCAACGGTTCGCAGAACGCTGAAGCCATCGCGCTGCTGAATCGCGCGCTGGGCAATGTGGGCGCGACCATCGAAACGTCGGCCAGCACGCCGTTCCCGCAGCTTGCGCCGCGGGTGGGCAATCGCGCTGCGCTGACGGCGTTGAACGACGGCTTGGCTGCGGGCAAGTACAAAGTGGTGTTCACCTGTGGCACGAATCCGGTTTACAGCGCGCCCGCTTCGTTGAAGTTTGCGGACAATTACGCCAAGGCCGGTTTCAAAGTGGCGCTTGCCCAGTATCTCGACGAAACCGCGCAGGCCGCCGACTTGGTGTTGCCGCTGGATTCCGCGATGGAAGCCTGGGCGACGTCGGTGCCGGAATACATGGGCGGCGAAGGAAATTACACGCAACTGAGCGTGACCCAGCCGCTGATGGAGCGTCTGTATGCGGATACGCGCAGCACCGGCGACATCCTGCTGGCGCTGCTCAAGCAACGCAGCCCGGATGAATACAGCGGTTTTGAGGATTTTTATGCCTATCTGCGGAGCGCCCTGCTGGCGAACAAGACCGCGCTGGGCGGCGCAGGGGAAGCGGATGACGACGTTTTCTGGAACGTGACGCTGAGCCAGGCCATCATTCCGTTGCAAGGGGTGGTCAGCAAATCAGCGCCTCAGTCTGCCGCGCCCGCATTGTCTGCGCCAGCCGCAGCCGACGCGAGCTATCCGCTGCGTTTGATTCCTTCGGTTTCCGCCAGCATCCGCGACGGTCGTCACGCCAACGAACCCTGGTTGCAGGAGTCGCCTGATCCGCTGACCACCATCGTGTGGGATTCCTGGGTGGAAATTCATCCGAAGAAGGCAGCCGAACTCGGCATCGTCGAAGGTGACATCGTTGATGTGACCTCAAAGAGCGGCACGATCCAGACGCAAGCCTACATCTTCCCCGGCATCCATCCCGACGCGGTTTCCATGCCGCTGGGCTATGGGCACACGGCGATGGGGCGCTATGCGAAGGGTACTGGCGCCAATGTGTATTCGATTCTCGATGCGGTTTATGACAAGGACACCGGCGAGCTTGCGCTCAACGAAACCAGCGTGAAGATCAGCAAGACTGACAAGCGCGTCATCATCGTCAAGGAAGAAGGTCCGGCCGGCGGCAGCCAGGTCAATCGCGCAAAAATAGCGGTCAAGGTGTCAGCCGACAAGGTTGACCTTTCGAAGGAGGTCTAAAGCATGTCTGTTTCGAATCTGCTGGAAAACTGGTCCAAGTATCGCCACACCCATCCGCTTGACGATGGCGGTCATGCTGACTGGAACGCTTATCCGTCGCCCATCAAGTGGGCCATGTCCATCGACCTGGATGCCTGCACCGGCTGCAATGCCTGTAGCGTGGCCTGCTATGCGGAAAACAACCTGCCGGTCGTCGGCAAGGACAAATACGCACACGGCCAGGCCATGCACTGGATGCGTATCGAGCGTTACTGGGGCGAACCTGAAAAGGCGATTGACGAATTTGACTCCGCCATGAATTTCCAACTGGTGGCGCAGAATTTTGATGTGGATCAGGGCGCGCAATTCCTGCCCATGCTGTGTCAGCAGTGTGAAGCAGCGCCGTGTGAAACGGTCTGTCCGGTGGGCGCGACCAACCACACGGAAGACGGTCTGAATTCGCAAATCTACAACCGTTGCATCGGTTCCCGCTACTGTTCGGCGAACTGTCCGTACAAGGTGCGTTACTTCAACTGGTATAGCTATCCCGACCAGGAGCATGCCTGGCCGGAGCCGCTGAATCAGCAACTCAACCCGGATCTGACCGTGCGCACCAAGGGGGTGATGGAAAAGTGCACGTTCTGCAAGCAGCGTACCTACACCGCGCGCAACGACGCGAAGACGGAAGGGCGCGAGATTCGTGACGAGGACGTGCAAACGGCTTGCCAGCAGGCTTGCCCGACCGGCGCGATCAGCTTCGGCAACCTGTTCAATCCCGAATCGACGGTGGCGAAGCAGTGGTCGGCTCAGCAGGTTGATCTGGTGAAGGAAAAACAGGACAAGGACGGAACGCCGGACAACAAGCTGCGCGGCTATCGCATTCTGGAAGAACTGCGTCCCTTCCCGTCCATCATGTATCTGGAGCGGGTGCGCGAGAGCGCGGTGTAAGCGATAAAAAAGGAAAGATCAGAGATCATGGGAAAAGATATCCGCGAAGACATAGCCTGGGCACAGATTAACAAGGACGTGCTCGCCAGCGTGCAAAGCCCGCGCAAGCTGTACTGGGTCATCCTGTTCATCGCCCTGGCGGTGTTCGGTGTTGGCATCGGTTGCGAAGTGATGAACTACAGAATCGGTCTGGGCGTGTCCAACATGGACAACCCGCACGTCTGGGGCTTGTACATTGCCACATTCATCTTCTGGATCGGCATGAGCCACTCCGGAACGTTGCTGTCCGCGATTTTGCACTTGATGCATGCGGACTGGCGCAAACCGATCTACCGCTTCGCCGAGGCGATGACGACCTTCTCGCTGATGACGGCGGGTCTGTTCGTGGCGGTTCACCTGGGGCGTCTGTGGCAGATTTACTACGCGCTGCCGTATCCGAACGAACGCTGGACCTGGCCGAACTTCCAGTCGCCGCTGTTGTGGGACGCGATGGCGATTTTCACCTACCTCAGCTCGTCGGTGATTTTCCTCTACATCGGCTCGATTCCTGATCTGGCGATTTGCCGCGACAACATTCAGGCTGGCTGGCGCAAGAAGCTGTATTCCATTCTGTCGCTGGGTTGGGAAGGCACCGACCGTCAGTGGCGCAATTTCCGCATCACCTACATGACGGTGGCGTGTTTCCTGATTCCGCTGGCGGTGTCGGTGCACTCCATCGTGGCATCGGACTTCGCCATGTCGCAGCAACCTGGCTGGCACGTGACTTCGTTCCCGCCGTACTTCGTGGCTGGCGCGCTGTATTCCGGTTGCGCGGCGATTATCACGCTGTTCGTGATCCTGCGTTATGTGTTCAAGTTTGAGGAATACATGACGCTGCCGATCCTGCGCAAGACCGTGCGTCTGACGTTCGCCATTGCGATGGTGTGGACGTATCTGAACTGCATCGAATTCGCCTCGGCCTGGTACGGCCATAGTCAGGCGGACAAGGCGGTGCTGATCCAGAAGGCGACCGGCCCCTACGCACCGTTCTGGTGGTCGATGATCTTCTGCGGTTCCGTGGTGCCGTTCGCCATGATGGTGAAAAAATGGCAGGTCAACATTCCCATCATGTTCGCGGTGTCGCTGCTGCTGAACCTGGGCATGTGGCTGGAACGCTGGATGATCGTGTCGCCGACTTTCGCGCACGGCTACTATCCGTGGTCTTGGGATCATGACCAATGGCCCAGCCTGGTGCAGTGGGGCATTGTGTTCGGCAGCTTTGGCTGGTTCACGCTGCTGTTCATGGTGTTCTGCAAGATCATACCGTCTGTGTCGATGTACGAAGTGAAGGAAATGGTCTATCACCGCACACTGGCGAAGAAGAAGGAAGAACTCGGCCTGGAAGGGGGGCATTGAGATGAGCAAGCGCCACATACTCGCGCTGTACAACGACTTTGACGAGGCCGAGCTTGCCGTTCAGGAATTGCGCACGGCTCAAATCAAGGGATTCAATGTTGACGACGACTTGACCGTCAAATCGCCGATCGAACATCCTGAAGTGGAGCGCATGATCGGCTACAAGCCAATCAGGGTGCAGTGGTTCACGCTGATTGGCGCGCTGACGGGCGGAATACTGGCCTTCTCGCTGATTGCGGGATCGCAGGCCAACTTCTACTCGCAGATGAAGGGCGGCAAGCCCATCGTGCCGATTCCGCCGGACATGGTGTTGACCTATGAAATGTTCATTCTGGGCGGCGTGTACATCACGGTGCTGGGCTTTCTGATCTGCGCCGGTCTGCCGGCTCGGCGTTCGCCCTTGTACAGCGCCAAGGTGTCGGAAGACCAGATCGGCATTCTGGTGCGTTCAGACGAAAGCGCCGCGCCGGCGTTGAAAGATATCTTCACCCGGCACAAGGCATTGGAGATTCAGGAAGAGGCAGGCAAATAATGAAGAAACTATCTTTGGCAATTGCATTGCTGTTCGCGCCCCTGGTGGCGCAGGCGTGGCCGTGGTCGGATGACATGGCGAACCAGATCAGCGTCAAGCCGCAGGCAAGCCCGAACAAGGCCGCGCCTGGCGCAACATTGTTCCCGTCGCGCTCGGTGCCAGCGCCCGGTACCGCAACTTCGTCCATTACGGTGAAGGATGCGGACGCTGCGGTGAAACTGGCCAATCCGGTTGCGGCTGACGCCAAGTCGGTGGAAACAGGTCATCAGTTGTTCACGGTTTATTGCACGCCCTGCCACGGCACGTCCGGCACTGGCGACGGCAAGGTTGGAGAAAAGCTGATCCTCCGGCCGTTCGACCTGACTTCTGACACGCTGGCAGAGCAGCCGGATGGCTATATTTTCGGCATGATGACTTTCGGTGGCGCGGTGATGCCGGTCTACGCGAACGATCTGTCCCCGACCGAACGCTGGCACGTGATCAACTACATCCGCAAGGGATTGCGCAATGCGCCTGCTGCGCAAGCTGCGGCGTCGGCACAATAATCAGGGGGAGAACCTAAATGTCTTATAGCAATTGGTCGGTTCTGACAGCCAGCTTCGTGATCACCACCTATCTGGCGCTTTCCGGTGTCACGTTGTGCGCGGTGTTGTATCTGGTGGGCGCTCGCTGGCGCTTGCAGGTGTACAAATTGGCGACGTCGCTGTACGCGCTGTTTCCGCTGGCATTTGTGCTGCTGTTGATTCTGCTGGTCGGCGGCGAACATACCTTCCCGTGGCTCACGCATGGCGAGGGACATGGCGAACACGAGCTGTTCAACTCCGGTTGGGAGCATTGGTATACCCTGCCTGCGCTGGCTACGCGCCAGATCATCGGCATGTTGGCGGTCATGTTTGTCTGGCGTCTGTTCATCCAGCGTCAGGAAGTGCGCGAGCGCAGCGATGAAGACGCGCTCAAGTTCCATCGCGTCGCCTGCTGGGTGCCGTTCTTTACCGTGCTGTACGCGACCATGGTGGCGTGGGACTTTGAAATGACGCTGAGCCCGCATTGGCACAGCGCCATCTACGGCATGCAGAATCTGGTCAGCAACTTCGGCATGTTCTTGGCGTTCATGCTGATCTGGGTTTATGTGCTGAACACCCGCAACAAGCTGACGAAACAGGTGGATTACTACATCTACAACTACTTCGCGCAGATGATGCTGGCGTTCACGCTGCTGTGGATGTACACCTTCTTCGCCCAATACCTGACGATCTGGTACGGCAACATCGGCGCAGAGCGCGACCGTATTGATGGCATGCAAAACGGCGACTACAGCGTGCTGTGGTGGACGATGGTGGCGATGAAGTTCGTCATTCCGTTCGCTTCGCTGTGCTTCCCGGCGACGCGCCACGTTCCGCAGGCAACGGTGGCGGTCGCGGTTGTCATGATTATCGGCACGCTGATCGAGCGCTTCATCTGGGTCGCGGGTGTGCATGACGGCAAGGGCGATATTCCGGTCGTGATGATGCTGGCGGTGGGTGCAGTGGTGTTTGGTATCGGCTACATGCTGGTGCGCCAGACCATGCGCGGCAAGCAGTTGCTCAAGGGGTAATTCGTCGATGATGACGCTTTACTCCGGGACGATCGACCCGTTCAGCCAACGGTGTCGATTCGTCCTGTATGAAAAGGGCATGGATTTCCAGATCATCGACGTGGACATGTTCAATCGTCCCGAGGATCTGGCCATCATCAATCCATACAATCGGGTGCCGGTGCTG
>JAITMU010000029.1 GCA_031277195.1 Gallionellaceae bacterium
GGCAAGGCGTTGCGCTATCTGGAAGACGGCATCGTGGTGATTTTCGGCGCGGGCACCGGCAATCCGTTTTTCACCACCGACACCGCCGCTGCGTTACGCGGCGTGGAGATGGATGCGGATGTGGTCATCAAGGCGACCAAGGTTGACGGCGTGTACACCGCCGATCCGAAAAAAGACGCTTCCGCCACCCGTTATCAGAAATTGAGTTTCGACGAAGCCATCGCGCGTAATCTCGGCGTGATGGATGCCACCGCGCTGACTTTGTGCCGCGACCAGAAAATGCCCATTGTTGTGTTCAGCATCTTCAAGCCGGGCGCGCTGAAAAAAGTGGTGATGGGCGAGGACGAGGGTACGCTGGTTCACTGTAATTGATGGGGGATGATTGCGATGATCGCTGACGTCAAAAAAACCGCCGAACAGAAAATGAGCAAATCGCTGGAAACGCTGAAAGCGGATTTCGGCAAGGTGCGCACCGGACGCGCGCACACCGGCATACTGGATCATGTGATGGTGGATTACTACGGCAGTCCCATGCCGGTTAATCAGGTCGCCAACATTTCGCTGCTGGATGCGCGCACGATCACCGTGCAGCCCTGGGAAAAAAACATGGTCGCGCCGGTGGAAAAAGCGATTCGCGATGCCGATCTGGGGCTGAATCCGGCGACCAACGGCGACGTGATCCGCGTGCCGATGCCGATGCTGACCGAGGAGCGCCGCCGTGATCTGACCAAGGTCGTGCGTGGCGAAGCCGAGACGGCAAAAGTGGCGATTCGCAATGTGCGGCGCGATGCGAATGAGCAGTTGAAGAAGCTGGTGAAGGACAAGTCCATCAGCGAGGACGACGAGCGGCGCGCGCAGGATGACGTGCAAAAACTGACGGATCGTTTTGTCGCCGAAGTGGACAAGGCGTTGCAGGCCAAAGAAGCGGATTTGATGGCGGTTTGACAATCTGCCCCCTCTCCCTTGACGGGGGAGGGTTGGGGAGAGGGTGACGGGGTGCCACCAACCCCCTCTCCCCCACCCCTCTCCCACAAGGGGAGAGGGGCTTTCTGAAGGAAGTTCATGGCTCTGTTCCAAAGCTCCACCCGCATCATCCCCGATGTCGCGAACGTGCCGCGTCACATCGCCATCATCATGGATGGCAACGGACGCTGGGCGAAAAAGCGTTTTCTGCCGCGCGTGGCGGGACATCAGCGCGGCGTGGAAACGGTGCGCGAAGTGGTGAGGGCGTGTCATGAAATGGGCGTGGAATATCTCACGCTGTTTGCCTTCAGCAGCGAAAACTGGCGTCGTCCGGCGGACGAAGTCTCCTTCCTGATGCAGCTCTTTCTGAAGATGCTGGAACGCGAAGTCAGCAAACTCCACAACAACAACATCCGCCTGAAAATCATCGGCGACCGCAGCCGTTTTGACGACACGCTGAACCGCTACATCGAAGACGCGGAAGCGCTCACGGCGAACAATACCAATCTCACCCTGACGGTCGCCGCCAACTACGGCGGGCGTTGGGACATCATGCAGGCGATGCGGGCGATGGTGCGCGACCGCCCGGAACTGGCGGGCGCGTTCGAGGAAGCCGATCTCGCGCCTTACCTTTCCATGAGCTACGCGCCGGAGCCGGATCTGTTCATCCGCACCGGCGGCGAGCAGCGCATCAGCAATTTCCTCCTGTGGCAACTGGCGTATGCCGAGTTGTATTTTACCGATACGTTGTGGCCTGCGTTTGATGCGGATGCCCTGCGCGCAGCCATCGCGTCCTACCAGGCGCGCGAGCGACGCTTTGGCCGGACGAGTGAGCAGGTGCAAGCGGGCGGGCAGGCGCAGGCCGCGTCGCAGGACGAACGCCATGCTTAAGCAGCGCGTCGTCACCGCGCTGATTTTGCTGGCGCTGTTTCTCGCCGCGCTGTTCTGGCTGCCCGCGCCGGGCTGGGCGGCGCTGGTGTTGCTGATGGTGATGCAGGGCGCGTCGGAGTGGGCGCGGCTGGCGCAGATGTCCGCCAGCTTCGCCAATCTGTTCTGGTGGCTGACGCTGGCGTTGATGGGTGCACTGCTGTGGCTGGCGATGGGATTCGACTTCATGCATGGCGCCTGGCTGCATGTGGCGGTCTATCTCATGGCGGCGCTGTTGTGGCTGGTGGTGGCGCCGTTGTGGCTGTGGCTGGGCTGGCAGGTGAAGCATCCGTTGCTGCTGGCGTTGACGGGCTGGGCGGTGCTGATTCCGA
The DNA here is from genome assembly GCA_031277195.1 of Gallionellaceae bacterium. GTDB lineage: Bacteria > Pseudomonadota > Gammaproteobacteria > Burkholderiales > Gallionellaceae > JAITMU01. The sequence continues at coordinate 2,223 of JAITMU010000029.1, forward strand.
CCGGTCTGGCGATGATGGATTTGCGCACCTTCGATCCCCTGTGGCTGCTGGGCTTGATGATGCTGGTGTGGGCAGCCGACATCGCCGCTTATTTCGCAGGTCGCCGCTACGGCAAGCGCAAACTCGCGCCGAGCATCAGCCCGGGGAAAACCTGGGAGGGCGTGTATGGCGCGCTGGCCGCCGTGTCGGTCTGCGTCGTGATTGTGCTGGCGTGGAATTTTCAGCCGAATCCCGGGTACCTCATGATCGCGCCGAAAGTGGTGATTGCCTCCTGGTGCTGGGTCGCGCTGGCGGTGCTGGGCGATTTGTTTGAATCCAGTCTTAAACGTCAGGCGGGTCTCAAGGACAGCGGCGCGCTGCTGCCGGGTCACGGCGGCCTGCTTGACCGCATCGACGCATTGACGGCCACGCTGCCATTGGCGGCGCTGGCGTTGGTGCTGATAAAAATGACATGAACCTCACCATCCTCGGCTCCACCGGCAGCATCGGCGTCAGCACGCTGGACGTGGTGGCGCGCCATCCTGAGCGCTACCGCGTCACCGCGCTGACGGCGCAATGTCGCGACGACGTGTTGTTCGCGCAATGTCTGCGTTTCCGTCCGAAATATGCGGTGTTGCTGGACGAGGCCGCCGCTGCGCGATTGGCGCGCAACATCGCCGAGGCGAATCTCGATACCGAAGTGCTGTGCGGCGCGGAGGCGCTGGCGCAGGTCGCGGCGCTGCCCGAAGTCGATGCGGTGATGGCGGCCATCGTCGGCGCGGCGGGTTTGCGCCCCACGCTGGCAGCGGCGCGCACAGGCAAGAAAATTCTGCTGGCGAACAAGGAAACGCTGGTGATGGCGGGCGCGGTGTTCATGGACGCGGTGCGCGCCGGTGGCGCTGTGCTGCTGCCCATCGACAGCGAGCACAACGCGGTGTTCCAGTCGCTGCCGCACCATTACGCGGGCGACATGGCGGCGAGCGGCGTCAGTCGCATTTTATTGACGGCATCCGGCGGCCCGTTCCGCAACACGCCTTTGTCCGAACTGGAAAACGTCACGCCGGAGCAGGCCTGCGCGCATCCGAACTGGAGCATGGGGCGCAAGATTTCGGTGGATTCCGCCACCATGATGAACAAGGGGCTGGAAGTCATCGAGGCGCACTGGCTGTTCAACGCGCCCGCCGACGCCATCGACGTGGTGGTGCATCCGCAAAGCGTGATTCATTCGCTGGTGCAATATGTGGACGGCTCGGTGCTGGCGCAGCTCGGCAATCCCGACATGCGCACGCCGATTGCCTACGCGCTGGCCTGGCCGGAACGCATCGAAGCCGGTGTTGCGCCGCTCGACCTCATTACTGTGGCGCGGCTGGATTTTGCCGCGCCCGATTTTCAGCGCTTCCCGTGTCTAGGCTTGGCGTATCAAGCCTTGCGCGCGGGCGGCACCGCGCCGGCCATTTTGAATGCGGCGAACGAGATTGCTGTGGCAGCGTTCCTCGATGGCGCAATTCCTTTCCTCGCCATCCCGCGCGTGCTCGAAACGGTGCTGGAAAAGCTGCCGGTGTCTGCGGCCAATTCGCTGGACGACGTGCTTGAGGCGGACGTCGCCGCGCGCGCGGCGGCGCACAAGGTCATGGAGGACAGGGCGTGATTACCCTGCTTGCCTTCCTCGTCGCCATCGCAGTTCTGGTGGTCATCCACGAACTCGGTCACTACTGGGTGGCGCGCTGGTGCGGCGTCAAGGTGTTGCGTTTCTCGGTCGGTTTCGGCAAGCCGTTGTACATCAAAAAATCCGCGCGCAGCGGAACCGAATGGGTGATTTCCGCGATCCCGCTGGGCGGCTACGTCAAGATGCTGGACGAACGCGAGGGCGAGGTGCCGCCGCAGGAAGCGGAACAGGCGTTCAACCGCCGTCCGGTGTGGCAGCGCATGGCCATCGTGGTGGCGGGGCCGGTGGCGAACCTGCTGTTGGCGATTGTGCTGTACTGGGGGTTGTTCATGCACGGCGTGCCGGGGATCAAACCGGTATTGGGCGACATCCCGCCGCAAACGCCAGCGGCGATGGCGCATTTCCAGCCGCAGGAAACCCTGGTCAGCGTCGCGGGCAAAGCCACGCCAAGCTGGCAGGAAGTGAACTGGGCGATGCTGGATGCCGTCATGCAGGGCGGCGAGGTGATGATGGAAGGGCGCACCGCGCAGGGCGAAAGCCGGACGCATACGCTTGATTTGAGCGGCCTCACGCCGGACGATCTGGACGGCGACTTTCTGGACAAGCTCGGCTTGACGCTTTATCAGCCGCCGATTGAGCCGGTCATCGGGAAAGTGCTCGAAAACAGCGCGGCGCAGCGCGACGGCCTGCGCGAGGATGATCGCATTGTCACCGCGCACCAGCAGCCGATTACGGACTGGAAGGAACTGGTCAAGATCATACGCGGGCATCCTGATCGCACGCTCCGCATGGAAGTGGCGCGCGCAGGGGTCAGCGCCCCGATTCCGCTCGATGTGACGCCGGAGGCGGTGGACGACGGCGGGGCGCAAGTGGGGCGTCTGGGTGCTGCGCCGAAAGTCGATTCGCGGGCGTTTGACGTGCTGCTGGTCGAAGTTCGCTATCCGCCGCTGGAGGCGCTTTCCCGCGCGGCGGGCAAGACCTGGGATACCGCGGTCGTCAGCCTGAAAATGCTGGGCAGAATGGTGATGGGGCAGGCTTCGCTGAAAAATCTCAGCGGCCCGATCACGATTGCCGATTACGCCGGACAAACCGCGCAAATGGGGGCAATCGCTTATTTGGGCTTTCTGGCGTTGATCAGCATCAGCCTGGGGGTGCTGAATTTGCTGCCGATCCCTTTATTGGATGGCGGGCATTTGTTGTATCATACGATAGAGTTGCTGAAGGGCAGCCCCGTGTCAGACAGGGCATGGGAAATCGGGCAGCGGGTTGGCATCGCGCTGCTCGTCACTTTGATGGCCTTCGCGTTGTACAACGATATCAGCCGCCAGATTTTGGGTTGAACAATCACATATGAGATTAAAAATACTGGCGGCGCTGCTGCCCTCGTTATTTCTGTATGCCGATCCTGCGGCGGCGTTTGAGCCATTCACCGTCAAAGACATTCGCGTCGAAGGCATACAGCGCACGGAAGCCGGCACCGTATTCAACTATTTGCCGGTCAAGGTGGGCGACACGCTGGATGACGCGCGCACCGACGCTGCGGTTCACGCGCTTTACGCCACCGGCTTTTTCCGCGATGTGAAACTGGAAGCCGCGGACAACGGCGTGCTGGTGGTGACTTTGCAGGAGCGTCCCTCGATTGCCAAGGTCACGATCAGCGACGTGAAGGATTTTGCCAAGGACAAGCTGGTCGAGAGCCTGCGCAACGTCGGGCTGGCGGAAGGCCGCATCTTCGACCGTTCCACGCTCGACAAGGCGCAGCAGGAACTCAAGCGTCAGTACGTGGCGCACGGCAATTACGGCGTGGATGTCAAAACCACCGTCACCGAGATGGAGCGCAACCGCGTTTCCGTCGCCATTGATATTGTCGAGGGCGGGGTTTCGCGCATTCACCAGATCAACCTCATCGGCAACACCATTTTTACCGATGACGAACTGCTGGACGCGATTGAGCTGCAAACGCCGGACTGGCTGAGCTGGTACACCAACAAGGATCAATACTCCAAGTCCAAACTGTCGGGGGACCTGGAAACGATACGCTCAATGTATTACGACGCGGGCTATCTGGAATTTTCGATTGACTCCACCCAGGTGTCGATCTCGCCGGATCGCAAGGACATTTTCATCACCATCAACGTGACCGAAGGTCCCAAGTACACGGTTTCGCACGTCAAGTTCGCTGGTTCCGAAGACGTGATGACGCATGATGAAATGCGCAAGCTGGTGACAGTCAATGCGGGCGATACATTCTCGCGCAAGGCGCTGACGGATTCCTCCAACGCCATTTCGGATCAGTTGAGCGAGCAGGGCTACGCCTTCGTCAACATCAACGCCGTGCCGGAGGTGGACAGGGACAGGCGCGAAGTCGGCTTCACCTTTGTGGTCGATCCGGGCAATCGGGTTTATGTGCGGCGCATCAACATCACCGGCAATACGGTGACGCGCGACGAAGTGATTCGGCGCGAGTCACGCCAGATCGAAGCGGCCTGGTTTTCGAGCAACAAGGTGCAGAAATCCAAAGAGCGGATAGACCGTCTGGATTACTTCAGCGAAGCCAACGTCGAAACGCCACCGGTGACGGGCGCGGAAGACCAGGTGGATGTCAATTTCTCGGTCAAGGAAAAATCCACCGGCGAATTCACGGTCGGCGCGGGCGTGTCCACCGGTCAGGGGCTGATCCTGTCCGGCGGCATCAGTCAGCGCAACCTGTTCGGTTCCGGCAAATACCTGGCTTTGCAAATCAACACCAGCAAGATCAACCAGGTGTATTCGATTTCCTACACCAACCCTTATTACACCGATGACGGCGTGAGCCGCAGCTTCGACTTGTACCGCAGCGACATCGACCCCGGCACATTGGCGGTGAGCCGCTACAACTCGTCCACGACCGGCGCGGCGATGCGTTTCGGCATGCCGACGGGCGACGATGATTCGGTGTTTTTCGGTCTGAAAGTCGAAGAATCCCAGATCGGGTTGAGCCTGTTCAGCCCGCAGAGCTACATCGATTTCGTCAACCTGTACGGCTACACCACCGACAGCCTGATCGGCACGGTGGGCTGGGCGCACGACAGTCGGGACGGCGCAATCAACACTCGCCGCGGCACGGTGCAAAGTCTTTCGCTGGAATTTGCGTTGCCGGTCGGCAGCATGACGCAACTGCGTTATTACAAGCTCGATTACGCGCACAAATGGTTCTATCCGCTGACGGACACCATGACCCTGATGCTGAACGGCGAGCTGGGTGTCGCGGACGGTTACGGCGGTCGCCCGCTGCCTTTCTTCAAAAACTACTATGCCGGTGGCGTCAGTTCGGTGCGCGGCTTTGAGCCGATGTCGCTGGGGCCGCTGGATCCGGACGGATTCGCGCTGGGCGGCAATCGGCGGGTGGTCGGCAATGCGGAAGTGATGATGCCGATACCGGGAATGCCCAAAGAGCAGGGCGTGCGTGTTGGCGGTTTCCTTGATGCGGGCGCGGTTTACGGGCAGGGCGGGCAGACAGACAACAGCGGGATGCGCTATTCTGTCGGCGTGGCGCTGAGCTGGATGTCACCGGTCGGGCCGCTCAAACTCAGCTTTGCGAAACCGCTGAACTCGAAACCCGGAGATCGCGAGCAGAGCTTCCAGTTCGCGCTGGGTAGCTCATTCTAATTTGGAGGTAGTCGAGATGAAGACCTGGATCAAGATACTCGTACCGGTTTTTCTGGCGCTGGCGACAGGCCAGGCAGCCGCGGCGGATCTCAAGATCGGGGTGGTGGATACCGAGCGCCTTCTGCGCGAATCGGCGCCGGCGGTGCTGGCCGAAAAGAGACTCGAAAAGGAATTTGCCGGTCGCAATGAGGAGATCGGCAAGCTGGTTGAGCAGGTCAAGGGATTGCAGGCGAAGCTGGACAAGGATGGCGCCAGTCTGTCGGAAACGGCTCGCCGCGCCAAGGAGCGCGAGCTGGACGATCTCACCGCCAATCTGCAACGCATGCAACGCGAGTTTCGCGAAAACCTGAACATGCGCAAAAACGAGGAATTGATCAATGTGCTGGGTCTGGCAAATCAGGCCATTCAGAAGATCGCCGAAACCGGAAAGTACGACCTGATTTTGCAGGAAGCGGTTTACCGCAATCCCAAGCTGGACATCACCGACATGGTGATGAAATATCTCGACACCGGCAAGTGATTGGTGTGGAAGGCAAGCCTTACCCGTTGACGGAACTGGTATCCCGCTTCGGCGGGCGCGCGGTGGGCGATGCCGTCATCGCCCAGGTGGCGACACTGGAAAACGCGGGGGAAGGCGACATCGTTTTTCTCGGCAGCGCGAAATACCAGGCGCAACTCGCCGCGACCCGCGCCAGCGCGGTGATCGTCGGCGAAAGCGATGCCGACATCACGACTTTGCCGCGCATCATCTGCAACAATCCCTATCTGTATTTCGCGCGCGTTTCCGCGCTGCTGAATCCGCCGCCGCAATTTGAGCCGGGCATACACGCCAGCGCCGTGATTGGCGCGGGCGCAGTGATCGACCCCGGCGCGCACATCGGTCCCAACGTCGTCATCGGCGCAGGTGCTGTGATCGGCGCGCGTTGCGTGTTGATGGCCGGATGCAACATCGGCGGGAACGTGACGCTGGGCGAGGACGGCTGTTTGTATCCGCATGTCGTCGTGTACCATGATTGCGTTTTGGGCAGGCGGCTGACCGTGCATTCGGGCGTGGTGATCGGCGCAGACGGTTTCGGCAACGCGCCGGAGGCGGACGGCAGTTGGCTGAAGATTCCGCAACTCGGGCGCGTGGTGATTGGCGACGACGTGGAAATCGGCGCCAACACCACGATTGATCGCGGCGCGCTGGGCGACACGGTGATCGAGGATGGCGTCAAACTGGACAACCTGATTCAGGTCGCGCACAACGTGCGCATCGGCGCGCACACCGCCATCGCCGGTTGCACCGGCATCGCGGGCAGCGCTGTGATTGGCAAATATTGCCGCATCGGCGGCGCGGCGATGATCCACGGTCATCTCGAAATCGCTGACCGGGTGAATGTTTCAGGCGGCACGATGATTTCCAGGTCGATGCCGAAATCGGGCAATTACACGGGCTGGGTGCCGGCTCAGGAACACGCCGACTGGCTGAAGAATTTTTCACGCTTGCGTCATCTCGACGCGCTGGCGGACAAGGTGCGCGCGCTTGAAAAAAAGCTCGCCGAATGGGAGAAAAAAACATGATGGACATCCACGCAATTCTGAATCATCTGCCGCATCGCTATCCGTTTTTGCTGATCGACCGCGTGCTGTCGGTCAACGAGGACAAGGAGATCGTGGCGCTGAAAAACGTCACCATCAACGAACCTTTTTTCCCCGGCCATTATCCGCATCATCCGGTGATGCCCGGCGTGCTGATCATCGAAGCGATGGCGCAGGCCGCCGCGCTGCTTTCCTTTACCAGCAAGGGCGGCAAGCCGGACGACAACAGCGTGTATTACTTCGTCGGCATCGACGGCGCGCGCTTCAAGCGTCCGGTGGTTCCCGGCGATCAACTGATCCTGAAAGTGTCGCTGCTGCGCAGTGTGCGCGGCCTGTGGAAATACGCCGCCGTGGCTGAGGTGGACGGGCAGACCGCAGCGGAAGCGGAAATCATGTGCACGGTGCGCGCGAAGGAATGATTCATCCGACCGCATTGATTCATTCCGGCGCGAAGCTCGCAGAGGGCGTCGAGGTGGGCGCGTATTCCATCATCGGCGAGCATGTCGAAATCGGCGCGGGCACCGTCGTCGGTCCGCATGTGGTGATCGACGGACACACCACCATAGGTCGCGACAACCGTTTTTTTCAGTTCGCTTCCATCGGCGCTGCGCCGCAGGACAAAAAATACAAGGGCGAACCGACGCGGCTGGTCATCGGCGACGGCAACACCATCCGCGAATGCTGCACGCTCAATCTCGGCACGGCGCAGGACAAGGGCGTTACCACGATAGGCAACGACAACTGGATCATGGCTTATGTGCACGTCGCGCATGACTGCATCATCGGCAATCACAACATCATCGCCAATTCGGTGCAGTTCGCCGGACACGTTGAAGTCGGCAATCGCGCATTGATCGGCGGTCTGTGCGGCATTCATCAATTCGTGCGTATCGGCGATTTCGCCATGATCGGATTCCAGGCGCGCGTATCGCAGGACGTGCCGCCCTTCATGATGGCTTCCGGCAACCCCGTCGAAGCCAAAGGCCCGCATCAGGAAGGGCCGCGCCGCGCGGGCTATTCCGATGCGCAGTTGGACAACATCAAGAAAATGCATCGCGCCTTGTATCGCGGCGGCAATTCGCTGGAGCAGGCGAAACAGGCCATCACCGCGTTGCATGGCCAGTCGCCGGAAATCGACGCCGACGTGGACAACATGCTGGGTTTTCTTGAATTGGCGACGCGCGGGATTGTGCGGTGATGGAGAAAATTGCATCGTAGGCTGGGATGAAGCGTAGCGTAATCCCAGCATCA
>JAITMU010000040.1 GCA_031277195.1 Gallionellaceae bacterium
AGCGCAGAAATTACGTTGGTCGCTGGATGTGGATCCGATGGAGTTTTAAGGTGGGGATGGGTGGAACCACAGGTAGTGTCTCAGTTTGAATTTTTTGACCTGTTCCGTCGTCCTCCCCGTCATTCCAGCGAACGCTGGATTCCAGCGTTCGCTGGAATGACGGCGGGAAGTGGAAAGGAATCCCGTCAAAAATTTCAAACGGAGGCACTACCGAACCACATACTTTCTTCCAGGAAGTCGAGGATAGTTTTCTGCACAATTTTCATCATCCGCTACTAGTCCTCTGACACAAGCTGTAAAATCCTCAACTTCAGCAAGCAATCCATTCAAGGAATCCCATGAAATTTTCCGAGTTAACCCTGCCCACCCTGCCGCGCCCCGTCAAAGCCTTGTTCATCGGCTATTTGCTGGCCGTTGGTCTAGGGCTGTGTGTGGCGGGCATGCAGATCATGCTGACGCACGGCATGGCGGACGGCAAATCCGGCTTGTCGCTGGATGACATTGTGTACAGCTACTACGGCCATCGCGACGGCAGCACGATCGAGAGCAAGTTGAACGGCTCGATGAAGGAAATGGCCGAGCCGGAAGTTCGCCTCGACATCATCAAATGGGCGCGCAACGGCGCGCCGGAATCCGAATGGGAGCCGCACTTCAAGGGCGTGTTCGGCCAGTATTGCGTGATGTGTCACAGCACCATGCCGGGCATTCCCGATTTCAGCAAATACGAGGAGGTGAAGAAACTCGCCGAAGTCGATACGGGCGCGAGCGTGCCATCGCTGACGCGCGTGTCGCATATTCACCTGTTTGGCATCAGCTTCATTTTCTTCTTCATGGGACTCATCTTCTGTTTCGCCGTCGGTGTGCCGGAATGGCTGAAAGTTCTCGCCATCTCCACGCCATTCGTTTTCCTGATCGTGGACGTGCTGTCTTGGTGGTTGACCAAATGGAGCCCCGGCTTCGCCTGGCTCACCATCATCGGCGGCGTGGGCTACAGCCTGGCGTCAACCTTCATGTGGGTTGTCAGCATGTATCAAATGGTGATCATGCCGTGCCGCGCCAGGGAGTCGGGCGCGCAATAGTGTCTGCGGTTTTTCTCGACATCCTGCGGCGCGTCGCCGGTGCGGATAACGTCCTGACCGGCGACGCGGCGCAACCCTTCTGCACGGATTGGCGCGGTCGCTATCGCGGCGCGGCGCTGGCAGCGGTGTTTCCGGCGGACACGCAGCAGGTCGCGGAGATCGTCAAACAGTGCGCGGCGCACGGTGTCGCCATCGTGCCGCAAGGCGGTAACACCGGCGCGTGCGGCGCGTCGGTGCCGCTGACGCAAGGCCCGCCGTGCATCGTGCTCAATCTGTCGCGCATGAATCGCATCCGCGCCATCGACGCCGCGAATTACACGATGACGGTGGAGGCCGGTTGCAAGCTGGCGGATGTCTGCGCCGAAGCGGAGCGGGCGGATCGTCTGTTTCCGCTCGGCCTCACCGCCATCGCGCCGCACTGCGAAATCGGCGGCAATCTTTCCACCAATGCGGGCGGCATCGGCGTGTTGCGTTACGGCAACATGCGTGACCTTGTGCTCGGCGTGGAAGCCGTGCTGCCCGATGGCCGCGTGTGGAACGGGTTGCGGACGTTGCGCAAGGACAACAGCGGCTATGATCTCAAGCAGTTGTTCATCGGCGCGGAAGGCACGCTGGGCGTCATTACCGCCGCCGTGCTGAAACTGTTCCCGCGCCCGCGCGCCACCGTGACGGCCTGTGCCGCCGTGCGCGACCCCGCCGCCGCCGTGGCGCTGCTGGCGCACTTGCGCGCCGTTTGCGGCGACCGTATCAGCGCGTTCGAGCTGATCTCGCGCACCGGCCTCGAGCTCGTGTTCCGGCACATTTCCGGCGCGCGCGAGCCGTTCGCCGAAAAGCAGGAATGGATGGTTCTCGCGCAGCTTGCCGACCCCTTGCCGCTGCCGCTGGATGCGATGCTGCGCGACGCCCTGCAAGGATTCGACGGCATCATCGAACACCGCGTGACCACCGACGCAGAGACGGCGGAAGCCTGGTGGATGTTGCGCAAAAACCTCAGCGAAGCGCAAAAGCGCGAAGGCGTCAGCGTCAAACACGACATCGCCGTGCCGGTCAGCCGCGTGGCGGAATTCGTCGCCCAAGCCGACGCCGCGCTGCGCGCCGTCTGGCCGGACATCCGCATCGTCGCCTTTGGTCATCTGGGCGACGGCAATCTGCATTACAACGCCTCCCTGCCCGACCCCGCCGAAAACGCCGACTTCATTGCGCGCCACGAACATGAAGTGAATCGCATCGTCTATGGCGTGGTCACGCAATTCGGCGGCAGCATCAGCGCCGAGCATGGTCTGGGGCAGTTGAAGCGCGAAGAAATTACGCGATACAAAAGCGAGGTTGAGCTGGAATTGATGCGCGCGGTTAAACGCACGCTCGATCCGCAGGGTTTGATGAATCCGGGGAAAGTTGTTTGAGAATCTGCGGCACTTGTTGGGGTTCGCCTGTGGCTTACGCTAACCTGGGTGGGTTCGCGGGTAGACGATTTCCCCTTTGAGGTTATCAGGATGAATATGAGAACCGCACAATATCCGCTTTGGTTGAGGAAAATAATCGAACCGATTCATTGCAAGTGGGAGAGGCTGTTAGGACGTTTGCCCCACCCAGCCATTAAGAAAGGAGATCGGTTTGTGACTTTGAGCGAAACACCTGCTACTGGCCTTATCCACTGGCAGACATCGTTCACAGGCAATTTCGAATGCAAAATTCCCCAAGGAACGGTTCTAGTTGCTACGCATGATTCGGCAACCGTATCTACTGGCTTTGATGTTAAGCCCGTAAACTACGAAGAGCTAGAAGAGAAGCTCGTTCCTGAAATCGACAGAACTGCAGACAAATACGACGGATACTCTTTTACCATGGGATACGGGGAAACCGACAAATATATCAAGTCAATTTAACGGCGCTATCGCGCTGAACGCGATCCGAGTAAATGTAGGCTGGGTTGAGCAACGCGAAACCCAGCATTGCAAACTGTGGTGCTTTGCTGGGTTTCGCGTTGCTCAACCCAGCCTACGAAATCGCGCTTCATTCCAACTTGCACGCCTCGCTACCTTTTGTAAGAAACCCGCTCCACGCGGAACATAAGCCAACACGAATTGACCGCTCGGACTTTCGCAGGTAGCATCGCGGCCTTTCGTTGTCTTAATTTTGAGGGCTGCATCGGATGCGTCGCAAGCTGGTTGCCGGAAACTGGAAAATGCACGGAGCGCTGGCGCAAAACGAAGTTTTGCTGAATGCGGTGGCGGCGGGCATGGCGCAAATGCCGGGCGCGGATTGCGCGGTGTGCGTGCCTTTTCCTTATCTCGCGCAGGCGCAGAAACAGTTGCAGGGCAGCGCGGTGCAGTGGGGAGCGCAGGACGCGCACCAGCTCGCGCAGGGCGCGTTTACCGGTGAAGTCTCCGCAACGATGTTGAAGGATTTCGGTTGCCGCTATGTGATTGTCGGGCATTCGGAGCGGCGCAGCTTGTATGGCGAGAGCAGCGCGCTGGTGGCGGAAAAATTTGCCGCCGTGCAGGGCGCGGAGTTGATCCCCATCCTGTGCGTGGGCGAAACGCTGGAGCAGCGCGAGGCGGGCGAAACCGAGCGTGTGGTTGCGGAACAACTGGATGCGGTGACGGCGACGCTGGGTGTGCAGGCATTGGTCAAGTCGGTGATTGCTTATGAGCCCGTGTGGGCTATCGGCACCGGCAAGACTGCCACACCGGAACAAGCGCAGGCGGTGCATGCGTTCATTCGTGAGCGCATCGCCGCACAGGATGCTACAGTGGCGCAGGAAGTGCGTATACTCTACGGCGGCAGCGTGAAGGCTGCGAATGCGGCGGAATTGTTTGCGAAGGCGGACATTGATGGCGGTTTGATTGGCGGCGCATCGTTGCAAGCCGACGATTTTCTGGCAATATGCAAGGCCGCGCAAAATTGAAGATTTTGAACAAGGGCATGTGAAGTGGAAACGATAGTCTGGGCAATACATTTGTTGACGGCAGCGGTGTTGATTGGCTTGGTGCTGATGCAGCACGGCAAGGGCGCGGATATGGGCGCGGCGTTTGGCTCCGGTTCGGCTGGCAGTCTGTTCGGCTCCACCGGCTCTGCCAATTTTCTGAGCCGCAGTACGGCAGTTGCCGCGACGGTGTTCTTCATCACCAGCATGACATTGACCTATCTGTACACGAGTTCGCCCGGCTCCCAAGGCGGCGTAATGAGCAAACCGAATATCGCCGCGCCGGCTGTTCCGGCTGCAGGCAACGACGCGGGTGGTTCCCAATCGGGAGAAATACCGCAATAATTACGCTCAGTGGCGAATTGCCGATGTGGTGAAATTGGTAGACACGCTATCTTGAGGGGGTAGTGGCGAAAGCCGTAGCAGTTCGAGTCTGCTCATCGGCACCATAAAAAATAACGAGACCCGAACCAAAGAGTCGGGCGTTAAATAAAATAAACTTTGGGTTGCATTGGGAAGCGGCGTTCGCAGCAAAGAACGCCGAGCGGAGGAGCATGCAATGTTGGAAAACTATTTCCCGGTGCTGTTGTTCATTGTCGTCGGATTGGCAATGGGTGTCGCGCCGCTGGTTCTCGGTCGTCTGTTGGCGCCCCATCGCCCCAACGATGCCAAGTTGTCTCCTTACGAGTGTGGTTTTGAAGCGTTCGAGGACGCGCGCATGAAGTTCGACGTGCGCTATTACCTCGTCGCCATCCTGTTTATCCTGTTTGATCTGGAAATCGCCTTCCTGTTTCCCTGGGCGGTGGTGCTGAAGGAAATCGGCACGTTCGGTTTCGTCTCGATGATGGTGTTCCTCGCCATTCTGGTGGTGGGTTTCATTTACGAATGGATGAAAGGCGCGCTGGAATGGGAATGATCGCCATGACACACGTCGGGAGGTTCTGCGCATGAGCACGGAAGGCGTGATGAAAAAAGGGTTCGTCGTCACCTCGATCGACACGGTGCTGAACTACGCGCGCACCGGCTCGCTGTGGCCGATGACATTCGGCCTGGCCTGCTGCGCGGTGGAGATGATGCACGCCGCGCTGCCGCGTTACGACCTTGACCGCTTCGGCGCTGGCGCATTCCGCCCCAGCCCGCGCCAGTCTGACGTGATGATCGTCGCCGGCACGCTGTGCAACAAGATGGCGCCCGCGCTGCGCAAGGTGTACGACCAGATGCCGGAACCGCGCTGGGTGATTTCCATGGGTTCCTGCGCCAACGGCGGCGGTTACTATCACTATTCCTATTCGGTGGTGCGCGGTTGCGATCGCATCGTGCCGGTGGACATCTACGTTCCCGGCTGCCCGCCGACTGCGGAGGCGCTGTTGTTCGGCGTCATCCAGTTGCAGAAAAAAATCACCCGTACCAACACCATCGCGCGCGGATGATGCCCATATGACAGCCCATCTCGATCAATTGAAGAATGCGCTCGACGGTGCGCCCGGCACGGTGGTCGAGCGTCTCGGCGAACTGACGCTGACGCTCCATCGCGCTGACGATTTGCTGCCGGTGATGGCGCGCTTGCGCGACGACGAAAGCCTGCGCTTTGAATTGCTGACGGACGTGTGCGGCATGGATTATTCCGCCTACGGCAGCGACATCAGCGAAAACGGCGCGTATTTCGCTGCGGATGACGCGCCGGCGAAATTCCCCCACCGCTTTGCTGCGGTCTATCACCTGCTTTCCACTGCGCATAACCATCGTCTGCGCGTGCGCGTGTTCGCCGAAGACGACGCGCTGCCGACGGTGGAATCGGTCACTGGCATCTGGCCGAACGCGAGCTGGTACGAGCGCGAAGCGTTCGACCTGTTCGGCATCGTGTTCACCGGCCACGCCGACCTGCGCCGCATCCTTACCGACTACGGCTTCATCGGCAATCCGTTCCGCAAGGATTTCCCGCTGTCCGGCAACGTCGAGATGCGCTACGACGCGGAACAGCGTCGTATCGTTTACCAGCCCGTGTCGATAGACCCGCGCGAGATCACGCCGCGCATCGTGCGCGAAGAACATTACGGGCGGCATTAAAATGAAAATCAAAACCTCTTACCACAGAGACACAGAGGCACAGAGAAAAGCGGGGGAAAGATTTTGTCTTTCTCTGTGCCTCTGTGTCTCTGTGGTGAATGGTTTTGGTTCCTTACAGGCGAATGCCGGTTGTTCATACGAGGCGCATCGCCATGTCTGAAATCAAGAACTACACCCTGAACTTCGGTCCGCAGCACCCTGCCGCGCACGGCGTGTTGCGGCTGGTGCTGGAACTGGACGGCGAAGTGGTCGAGCGTGCCGATCCGCACATCGGCCTGCTGCATCGCGGCACCGAGAAACTGGCTGAACACAAAACTTTCCTGCAAGCCGCGCCCTACATGGATCGGCTGGATTACGTCTCGATGATGTGCAACGAGCACGCCTATGTGATGGCGATTGAGCGCCTGCTGGGGCTGGAAGTGCCGCTGCGCGCGCAGTACATCCGCGTGATGTTCGACGAGATCACGCGCGTGCTGAATCACCTGCTCTGGCTCGGCGCGTCCGGCATCGACCTGGGCGCGATGACGATGTTCTTCTACACTTTCCGCGAGCGCGAGGATTTGCTGGATGCCTACGAGGCCGTGTCCGGCGCGCGCATGCACGCGGCCTACTATCGTCCTGGCGGCGTTTACCGCGACCTGCCCGATTCGATGGCGCACTATCAGCCGAGCAAGGTGCACAGCGCCAGCGTGGTGAAGAAGATGAACGAAAACCGGCAAGGTTCGTTGCTGGATTTCCTCGAAGATTTCACCAACCGTTTCCCCAAGCATGTGGACGAATACGAAACGCTGCTGACCGACAATCGCATCTGGAAACAGCGCACCGTCGGCATTGGCGTCGTCTCGCCCGAACGCGCGCGCGCGCTGGGTTTCACCGGCCCGATGCTGCGCGGTTCCGGCATCGCT
The DNA here is from genome assembly GCA_031277195.1 of Gallionellaceae bacterium. Classification (GTDB taxonomy): domain Bacteria; phylum Pseudomonadota; class Gammaproteobacteria; order Burkholderiales; family Gallionellaceae; genus JAITMU01. The sequence continues at coordinate 6,978 of JAITMU010000040.1, forward strand.
TGGGATCTGCGCAAGCAGCAGCCATATGAAGTTTACGACCGCATGGAGTTCGACATTCCGGTTGGCGTTGAGGGCGATTGCTACGACCGCTATCTGGTGCGCGTGGAAGAAATGCGCCAGAGCAACCGCATCATCAAGCAGTGCATCGATTGGCTGCGCAAGAATCCGGGGCCGGTGATGGCGGAGGATCACAAGGTCGCGCCGCCACGGCGCGAAGCGATGAAGGAAAACATGGAGGAGCTGATCCACCACTTCAAGCTGTTCACCGAAGGGATGCACGTGCCGGAAGGCGAGGTGTATTCGGCGGTCGAGCATCCGAAGGGCGAGTTCGGCATCTACCTGGTTTCTGACGGCGCGAACAAACCTTATCGCATGAAAATCCGCGCGCCGGGCTTCGCCCATTTGTCGTCGCTGGATGAAATGACACGCGGTCACATGATCGCTGACGTGGTGGCCATCATCGGCACTCAAGATATCGTTTTCGGAGAGGTTGACCGCTAATGTTGTCCGCACAGGTACAGGCGCAACTGGAGCGCGAACTGAAAAAATATCCGGCCGACCAGCGCCAGTCGGCGGTGATGTCCGCGCTGCGTTTCGTGCAGGACGAGAAGGGCTGGATTTCCGGCGAGGACATGCAGGATGTCGCCGCTTATCTCGGCATGCCGCAAATGGCGGTGTACGAAGTGGCGACCTTCTATCACATGTACAACCTCAAACCGGCGGGGCGCTATACGCTGACGGTGTGCACCAACCTGTCGTGCCAGTTGACCGGCGCGAATGAAACGCTGGATTACCTCAAGAGCAAACTCGGCATCGGACTCGGCGAGACCACGCCCGACGGCAAATTCGGCCTGCGCGAAGCGGAGTGCATGGGCGCGTGCGTGGAAGCGCCGCTGCTGACGGTGAACAACAAGCGCATGTGTTCGCGCCTGACGCCGGAGAAGATCGACGCGCTGTTGGCGGAACTGGATGCGGGAGGCGCGAAATGAACGGCCCGGTCGTCTACACCACCATGCAATTCGACCAACCCTGGTCGCTGGAAAGCTACCTCAAGGTCGGCGGCTATCAGGCGTTGAAAAAAATCATCAACGAAAAAATCGCGCCTGACGCCATCATCGCCGAAGTCAAAACCTCGGCGCTGCGCGGACGCGGCGGCGCGGGCTTTCCGACCGGCCTCAAGTGGAGTTTCATGCCCAAGGATTACCAGGGCGAAAAATACATTGTCTGCAACAGCGACGAAGGCGAGCCGGGCACGGCGAAAGACTGGTACATCCTGCGCTTCAACCCGCATGCGCTGATCGAAGGCATGGCGATTGCCGCGTACACGATGGGCGTGAAAAACGGTTACAACTACGTCCACGGCGAAATTTTCGAGGCGTATGAACGCATCGAAGCCGCTTGCGAAGAAGCGCAGCGCGCGGGTTATCTGGGCAAGAATATTCTCGGCAGCGATTTTGAATTCAACCTGCACAACCATCTGGGTTACGGCGCGTATGTGTGCGGCGAGGAAACCGCGCTGCTCGAATCGCTGGAAGGCAAGAAAGGCCAGCCGCGTTTCAAGCCGCCGTTCCCTGCCAGCTATGGTTTGTACGGCAAGCCGACCACCATCAACAATACTGAAACCTTCGCCAGCATTCCCTACATCATTCGCGAGGGCGGGCAGAAGTTTCTCGAACTGGGTCGTCCCAACAGCGGCGGCACCAAACTGTTTTCGATCTCCGGCCACGTCAACAATCCGGGCAATTTTGAATTGCCGCTGGGCACGCCGTTCCGCAAGCTGCTGGAACTGGCGGGCGGCATGCGCGACGGCAAAAAGCTCAAGGCGGTGATTCCCGGCGGCTCGTCGATGCCGGTGCTGCCGGGCGACATCATGATGGAGACGGACATGGATTACGACTCGATCCAGAAAGCCGGTTCCTATCTGGGCAGCGGCGCGGTCATCGTGATGGACGAGACGACCTGCATGGTCAAGGCGCTGGAGCGGCTGTCCTATTTCTATTACGAAGAATCCTGCGGGCAATGCACGCCATGCCGCGAAGGCACCGGCTGGCTGTATCGCGTCGTGCATCGCATTGAAAAAGGCGAAGGGCGTCCCGAAGACCTCGACTTGTTGCTGAGCGTGTGCGAGAACATCGCCGGACGCACGATTTGCGCGCTGGGCGACGCTGCCGCGTGGCCGGTGCAGGGGATGCTCCGGCACTATCGCGCCGAGTTTGAATACCACATTAAACACAAGAAGTGCATGGTGTAGACGGCTATGGTTAATGTTGAAATAGACGGCAAACAACTCAGCGTCGAGAACGGCGTCACCGTGATCGAAGCCGCGCGTCGCGCGGGCATCGCGATTCCGCATTTCTGCTATCACAAGAAACTCTCCATCGCCGCCAACTGCCGCATGTGTCTGGTGCAGATCGAGAAAGCGCCCAAGCCCATGCCGGCCTGCGCCACCGTCGCCGCCGAAGGCATGAAGGTTTACACCGCGTCCGACATGGCGGTGAAGGCGCAAAAGGGCGTGATGGAATTTCTCCTGATCAATCACCCGCTGGACTGCCCGATCTGCGATCAGGGCGGCGAGTGCGCGTTGCAGGATCAGGCCGTGGGCTACGGCGGCAGCGCGTCGCGCTTCTACGAAGAAAAGCGCGTGGTGCTGCACAAGGACATCGGCCCGCTGGTTTGCGCCGAGGAGATGAGCCGCTGCATCAACTGCACGCGCTGCGTGCGCTTCGGTCAGGAAATCGCCGGACAGATGGAATTGGGTCAGGCATTCCGCGGCGAACACGCCGAGATCATGTCCTTCGTCGGCGGCACGGTGGATTCTGAGCTGTCCGGCAACATGATCGACCTGTGTCCGGTCGGCGCGCTCACCAGCAAACCGTTCCGCTACACCGCGCGCGGCTGGGAACTGTCGCGCCGCCGCTCCATCAGCCCGCACGACGGCCTGGGTTCCAATCTCGCCGTGCAGGTGAAAAACAATCTCGTGATGCGCGTGCTGCCGATCGAGAACGAAGACATCAACGAGTGCTGGCTGTCCGACAAGGATCGCTTCAGCTACGAAGGCTTGAATTCGGATGAGCGTCTGACCAAGCCCATGATCCGTCAGGGCGGCGCATGGCGCGAGACCGACTGGCAGACCGCGCTGGAATACGTCGCCAACGGCCTGCGCCAGATTGCGAACGAGTCCGGCGCGGCGCAGATTGGCGCGCTGGCCACGCCGCACTCCACGCTGGAAGAACTGTATCTGCTGCAAAAATTGCTGCGCGGCATCGGCAGCGACAACGTTGATTTCCGCCTGCGTCAATCCGATTTCAGCGCCGACGGCAAACGCGCGGGCGCGCCCTGGCTGGGCATGTCGATCGCCGACCTGAATCGCGTTGACCGCTTCCTGATCGTCGGCAGCTTCCTGCGCAAGGATCATCCGCTGCTGGCCTCGCGCATTCGCCAGACGGTGAAGAAGGGCGCGTCCGCCAACATCGTGCATTCGGTCGATGACGACCTGCTGATGGCGGTGGCGAACAAAGTCATCGCCGCGCCCGATGCACTGGTCAATGCGCTGGCGCAAATTCTCAAAGCGTTGTCCGCCGAAAAGGGCGTGGCTGCGGATGCCGCCGTGCAAGGCGTCGAAGTCAGCGCCGCAGCAGCCGCCATCGCAAAAAATCTGGCCTCCGGCAGCGCGCCCGCTGTGCTGCTCGGCAACTACGCGCAACAACATCCGCAAGCCGCGCAACTGCACAGTCTGGCGCAGCGCATCGCGGCGTTGTGCAGTGCGAAATTCGGCTTCCTCGGCGAAGCGGCCAACAGCGTCGGCGGCTATCTCGCCCGCGCCGTTCCCGCCACCGAAGGCTTGAACGCCGCCGCCATGCTGGCCGCGCCGCGCAAGGCTTACATTTTGCTGAATGCGGAACCGGAACTCGATTGCGCTGATTCGCGTCAGGCCATCGCCGCAATGCGCGCCGCCGATATGGTGGTGGCGCTGTCCGCCTACAAGCATCAAGCGGAAGATTACGCCGACGTGATGCTGCCGATCGCCGCGTTCGCTGAAACCTCCGGTACCTTCGTCAACACCGAAGGCCGCGTGCAGAGCTTCAAGGGAACCGTCAAGCCGCAAGGTGAAGCGCGCCCGGCATGGAAGGTGCTGCGCGTGCTCGGCAATCTGCTCGGTCTGGCCGGTTTCGATCAGGACAGCAGCGAAGCGGTGCGCGACGAATTGCTGGCGGGCATCGGCGATACCGCCGCTGCGTTGAACAACGACGTGCGTGACATTGCCGTGCAAGCGGGCGCGACTGCCGCCAACGGTTTGCAGCGCGTCGCTGACGTGCCGATTTATTCTGCCGACGCCGTGGTGCGTCGCGCCGCGTCGTTGCAGCGCACCCGCGATGCGGCGACGCCTGTGGTCTCGCTCAATGCCGCTGATTTGGCGCGGCTGGGCATCAAGGCCGGTGACACCGTTAAGGTCAGCCAGGGCGGCGACAGTATCCAGCTTTGCGTTGCCGTGGATGACAAACTGCCCGGCGGCGCGGTGCGCGTGCCGGCGGGTCATGCGGCGACAGCCGGATTGGGCGCGATGTTCGGCGCGGTGACAGTGGAACCAGCGAACGGAGGCCGCGCATAATGGATTGGCTGACCACATTGCAACAAGGCGGACAGGAATTGCTGGGCGCGGCCTGGATGCCGCTGTGGACGCTCATCAAGATTCTCGTGATCGTTCTGCCGATTGCGGGTTCGGTGGCGTATCTGACGCTGTTCGAGCGCAAGATCCTCGGCTTCATGCAGGTGCGTCCCGGGCCGAACCGCGTGGGTCCCTGGGGCTTGCTGCAACCGCTCGCCGACGGCATCAAGCTGTTGATGAAGGAAATCATCGTTCCGCGCAATGCCAGCAAATTTTTGTTCGTCGCAGCGCCTGTGCTCGCGCTGGCGCCCGCGTTGGCGGCCTGGGCGGTGGTGCCGTTTGGCGACGGCATGGAACTGGCGAACGTGAATGCGGGCTTGCTCTACATCCTCGCCATGACCTCGCTCGGCGTGTACGGCATCATCATCGCCGGTTGGGCATCCAACTCCAAATACGCTTTCCTCGGCGCGCTGCGCTCCGCCGCGCAGATCGTGTCTTACGAACTGGCAATGGGCTTCGCGCTGGTGTGCGTGTTGCTGGCAGCGCAGAGCATGAACATGGGCGACATCGTGCGCGCGCAGCAGCATGGCCACGGCGCGCTCGACTGGTTCTTCATTCCGCTGCTGCCGATGTTCGTGGTGTATTTCATCGCCGGTGTGGCTGAAACCAACCGCGCGCCGTTCGATCTGGCAGAAGACGAAGCGACCATCGTCGCCGGTTTCCACACCGAGTATTCCGGCATGGGTTTCGCGCTGTTCTTCCTCGCCGAATACGCCAACATGATTTTGATCGCCGCGCTGGCGTCCGTGCTGTTCCTCGGCGGCTGGCTGCCGCCGGTGGACATCGCGCCGTTCAACCAGATTCCCGGCTTGATCTGGATGCTCGGCAAGATGTCGTTCATGCTGTTCCTGTTCCTGTGGTTCCGCGCGACGTTCCCGCGTTACCGCTACGACCAGTTGATGCGTTTGGGCTGGAAGGTATTCATTCCGCTCACGCTGGTGTGGGTGGTGGTGGTCGCCGCGTGGATGCAGACGCCGCTGTGGATTTGGTAAGCGGCGGAGACGATCATGAAAAACATCACAAATTTCTTCAAGAGTTTCCTGCTGCTCGAACTGCTCAAGGGCATGACGGTCACGGGTCGCTATTTCTTCTCGCGCCACATCACGGTGGAATATCCGGATGAAAAAACGCCGCAGGGTTTCCGCTTTCGCGGTCTGCACGCGCTGCGCCGCTACGCCAACGGCGAGGAACGCTGCATTGGCTGCAAGCTGTGCGAAGCCGTGTGCCCGGCGCTGGCGATCAAGATTGAAGTGGCCGAGCGCGAAGATGGTACGCGCCGCACGACGCAGTACGACATCGATCTGACCAAATGTATTTTCTGCGGATTCTGCGAGGAATCCTGTCCGGTGGATTCGATTGTCGAAACGCGGATCTACGAATACCACGGCGAAAAACGCGGCGATTTGTACTACACCAAAAACATGCTGCTGGCCGTAGGCGACCAGCACGAAGCGCAGATCGCAAAGGATCGCGCGGCGGATGCGAAATACCGTGAGGAAACGACGCAGATGAACGTTGAAACGCTGATCTTCTACCTGTTCGCGGCGATGGCCGTGTTCGCGGCGCTGCGCGTGATTACCGTGCGCAATCCGGTGCATGCGGCCTTGCATCTGGTGCTGGCGTTTTTCAGCATGGCGGGCATCTGGCTGTTGCTGCAAGCCGAGTTTCTCGCCATCACGCTGGTGCTGGTGTATGTCGGCGCGGTGATGGTGCTGTTCCTGTTTGTGGTGATGATGCTGGACGTTGATCTGGTGCAGATGCGCGAAGGTTTCTGGCGCTGGTTCCCGTTCGGCGTCGCGCTCGCGCTGGTGATGATCGCCGAAATGGTCTGGGTGCTGGGCGACCGCCGTGTGCAGGAAACTTCCGGCGCGGTTGTGCGGGCGGCGGATTACAGCAGCGTCAAGGAACTGGGTCGGCTGATTTACACCGATTACGTGTATCCGTTTGAGTTGGCCGCCGTGTTGCTGCTGATCGCCATCGTCGCCGCCATCGCGCTGACGCTGCGTCGGCGCAAGGACAACAAACGCCAGAACGTATCGCAGCAAATCGCCGTGAAGCGCAAGGATCGCGTGCGTCTGGTGTCGGTGCAGCCAGTGGTGCGCAAGGCCGAAGCGGAACAAGGGGAGACGGAAGCATGATGGATTTAACCCTGTCGCATTACCTGATTCTGGGCGCGGTGCTGTTTGCCATCAGCATCGTGGGCATTTTTCTCAACCGCAAAAACGTGATCGTGCTGCTGATGGCGATTGAACTGATGTTGCTCGCGGTGAACACCAACTTCATCGCGTTTTCCCACTACCTGAACGACGTTGCCGGTCAGGTGTTCGTGTTTTTCATTCTGACCGTGGCGGCTGCGGAAGCCGCCATCGGCCTTGCCATCCTGATCGTGCTGTTCCGTGGACTGCGCGCCATCAATGTGGATGATCTGGACAGCCTGAAGGGATAAGCATGAACAACACGATGGCTCTCTATCTACTCGTTCCGCTGGCTCCGCTGGTCGGCGCGCTGATCGCCGGATTGTTCGGCAAAGTGATCGGGCGCGCCTGGTCGCATCGCGTCACCATCCTGCTGGTCGGCGTGTCCTTCCTCGCGTCGCTGAAAATTTTCATGGGCGTGCAGGACGGCGAGACGTTCAACGGCACCGTGTATCAATGGATGACCTCGGATGGCGTGAGTTTTGAAGTCGGTTTCCTGATCGACCGCCTGACGGTGTTGATGATGCTGGTGGTTACTTTCGTCTCGCTGATGGTGCACATCTACACCATAGGCTACATGGAGGAAGACCCCGGCTACCAACGCTTCTTCAGCTACATCTCGCTGTTCACCTTCTCGATGCTGATGCTGGTGATGGCCAACAACTTCGTGCAACTGTTCTTCGGCTGGGAAGCGGTCGGTCTGGTGTCCTACCTGCTGATCGGATTCTGGTACACGCGCGACACGGCGATCTACGCCAACCTGAAAGCGTTTTTGGTGAACCGCGTCGGCGACTTCGGCTTTTTGCTCGGCATCGGCCTCGTGCTCTATGCGTTCGGCTCGCTCGACTACGCCACCGTGTTCGCCGCCGCGGAGAGTCACGCCAGCGAACTGGCACCCGTTCCCGGCGTGTCGTGGAACCTGATCACCGTCATTTGCGTTCTGCTGTTCATCGGCGCGATGGGCAAGTCGGCGCAATTCCCGCTGC
>JAITMU010000228.1 GCA_031277195.1 Gallionellaceae bacterium
CCAGTTCGGTTTTCGGACGCTCCTCGACAATCTCGACCGGCGGCGGTGGCGGGCGACGACGGATTTTTTGAACGAGGCTTTTAACGGGGTTCATGATGTGGGGATGGCATCTTGCGCAACGCGCCAACCCTACGCAAAAAACATCATCACCGCCGCATCCAGCGCATCGCGCATGTCCGGGTCATCGGTAATCGGCGAGATCAGCGCGACGCGGCACGCCTTCTTCGCCTCCACGCCGCTGGCGATCAAGCTGCCCGCGTAAACCAGCATCCGCGTGGAAATCCCCTCGTCGAGGCCGTGTCCTTTCAGGTTGCGCGCGCGTTCCGCGATCGACACCAGCTTGCCCGACAATTCCCGCCCCAAGCCGGACTCATGCGCCACGATTTCCTCCTCAATGGCATGATCGGGATAATTGAAATCCAGCGCGCCAAAACGCTGCTTGGTGGATTGCTTCAAATCCTTCATCACGCTCTGGTAGCCGGGATTGTAGGAAATCACCAGTTGAAAATCGGGATGCGCGTGAATCAATTCGCCGGTTTTTTCCAGCGGCAGCACGCGGCGATTGTCGGTCAGCGGATGGATCACAACCGTCGTGTCCTGCCGCGCCTCGACCACCTCATCGAGATAACAAATCGCGCCATGCCGCGCCGCCGTCGCCAGGGGGCCGTCCTGCCAGCGCGTGCCGTTGGCGTCGAGCAAAAAACGTCCGACCAGATCCGATGCCGTCATGTCCTCGTTGCACGCCACCGTAATCAGCGGCTTCTGCAACTCCCAGGCCATGCGCTCGATAAAGCGCGTCTTGCCGCAGCCGGTCGGCCCTTTCAGCATGATCGGCATGCGCACCGAATACGCCGCCTTGAAAATGTCCGATTCATCCGCGACAACGCGGTAATAAGGTTCTTGTCCTACCCGATATTGATTGATGTCTTGCATGGGATTTCCCGTCGTTTTGATTGGCAATGAGCTTTGCATTATCTTGGATTGACGCTTGGGCAGGCAAGACTAACCGCCGCCCGCTGCGTAATGTTCCACGGTGGATTGCGCCGTCCAGCCATCCGGCGCTTGCGCCTCAATGATAATCCTGTGCAATCCCTTGGAAAGCTGCGGCGAAATGCGCAGGGGGACATTCACGCGCGCCGCCGAATCCAGCTTGACGGTATCGGTGTCCAGCTTGTAGCTGTCCGCCGGAATGCCTTTGACGGTCAGGGTAACTTCACCGGGCGTATAGACTTTGTTTGCCACCTGTATCTGATAGTCGTTGGCTGCGCCGGAAAGATTGTAGGCGCGGGAGGCGGCGATTTCGTAGGGCGAGTAATGCGCGAATCCCCATGCGAAAAGCGCTGCGCCGACGATGAACAATACGCCCGTCCAACCCAGGCGCGGCACCAGATTGTCCACGCTTTCGCGCCAACTGCTGGCACGCCGCTTTGAGCCGAATTCAAAATGCAGCAAGCCTGCTTTGCTCTCCCTGGCGTGCAAATTGTTGCAGGCGTCGATGCATTCCCCGCAGTTGATGCAGGTGTCGTACACGCTGAACTGCGTCGGATTCAGGTCGATGAAGCAGGAGGTTTCGCAGTAATTGCATTTCTCGCAGTCCGCCGAACGGCTGGCGTCATACTCCACATGCAGCGTTTGACGGGTTTTGAAAATGTGCTGCCACATGCGGTACAGACAAAAATAGCGGCAAACGACGTGCCGGATCAGCGCGATGTCGATGAAGATGGCGAAGGTCGCGACGAGATAAAGGTAGTGCGTGAAATTCGGCAGCCGCGCATCCGGCTGGAAGGTCAGCATCGACCACACAGCGCCCGGCGGATAAATGTACAGAAAGGGGATGATCGCCAGCGCCAGCGAGATCAGCAGAATGCTGACACCCAGCGCCAGCCAGTTGGCCAGCTTGTTTTTCGCGGCGGCGACGCGGGTTTTTTCGCTGTCGATGCGCACGCTGGCGCGCTTGCCCAGCAGCTTGAAGGTAATCTGGTTGACCCATTCCGAAAACGTGTTTTGCGGACAAGCCCAGCCGCACCAGACAGTGCCGATGGTCGAGTACGTCATCACCGCCAGCGTCGCCAGCATGATCCAGAATCCCAGCATCAGCGAATAATCCGACCACCAGATCTGGCGACCCAGAATGATGAAATTGCCAGCCTGCAAGTCAATGCGAAACAAGCCTGAAACCGGAATCAGCACGATGACCAGCATGGTAATGATTTGCGCCGCGCGGCGTTTCCAGTGAGAGCGCGCGGCAGGCGGAGGAATGGTTTTGATCGGTATGCTGGCGAGCGTGTCGTTGATGTTCATTCTGTTTCCTTCCCTGTTGTGGCCGTGTTGAAATCCATAACCTGTTTGAAGGTGAACAGAACTTTTATGTTTCGCCTTCCTTTTTTATTTGCGTTGAACTCTAAAGGATGAGCAAAGAATCAGTAAAACACATTATTTTTATATATATAATCTATTCCATAGATGGATCGCCTCACATAGCCCATGAAATTCACTTTGCGCCAGCTTGAAATTTTTGTCGCCGTCGCCCACGCCGGCTCGGTTTCGCGCGCGGCGGAACAGCTTGCCTTGTCGCAATCCGCAGCCAGCACGGCGATCAACGAACTGGAGCGCTCTTACGACTGCCTCCTGTTCGACCGCGCCGGAAAGCGGCTGCTGCTCAACGATACCGGCCAATGGCTGCTGTCCAAGGCGCTGGAACTTCTGGCGCGCGCGCATGAGCTTGAAAAACAACTGGATCCCGACCGCTGCATGGGCAATCTGCGGCTGGGCGCGAGCCTGACCATAGGCAACTATCTCGCGACGTTTCTGGTGGCGAGTTTTCTGCCGCAACACCCGACCACCCGCGTGCAACTGATCGTGCAAAATTCGGCGACGGTCATCGAACAAGTCGCGCGCTACGAACTGGATCTGGGGCTGATCGAAGGCGACATCAGCCATTCCGACATCGAAATTACGCCCTGGCTGAAGGACGAACTGGTGGTATTCGCCGCGCCATCGCATCCGCTGGCGAAGAAAAAACGCGTGACCTTGCAGCAAGTGTTGCAGGAAAACTGGATTCTGCGCGAGACAGGTTCCGGCACACGCTCGACATTTGACCGCGCGCTGGGCGCGCATCTCAACGAATTAAAAGTGCGCCTGGAATTGGAGCATACCGAAGCCATCAAACGCGCCGTCGAAGCCGGACTGGGGCTATCCTGCATTTCGCGGCTGACCCTGCGCGATGAATTCCGGCGCGGCAGTCTCGTACCGATACACCTGCCGGAACTGAAATTGCAACGCCAGTTCTACATCGTGCGGCGAAAAGACAAATACCAGACCATGTGCGCCCGCCATCTGATGGCGCATATTCGCGATAGCGTCGCGGCGGATAATACGGCAGACATTGAACTGTCTTTTGCGCCCTGAGAAATTGAAATGTAGGGCGGGGCTTGCCCCGCGCGGTGTGGGGCTTGCCTCGCGAGCGTTCCCCTCACCCTAACCCTCTCCCCATAAATGGGGAGAGGGAATGCTTTCTCTCACGCATCGCTTTTTTCCCTCTCCCCATTTATGGGGAGAGGGCAGGGTGAGGGGCAAGCAAGTCCCGCCCTACTTTTTATTCCACCAAAAATAAACCACCGGAATCACCAACAACGACAACAACGGCGCGGTCAGCATTCCGCCCACCAGCGGCGCGGCGATGCGTTTCATCACGTCTGCGCCGATGGCGTCGCTGAACATGACCGGCAAGAGACCGGCGACGATTACCGAGACGGTCATCAGCTTGGGACGCAGGCGTTGCACAGCGCCGTGCATCACGGCTTCGGTCAGCGCGCCCGCGTTAATCAATCGCCCTTCTGCGCGCATCGCGTCAACGGCTTTGTCGAGATAGAGCAGCATCACCACGCCGAATTCAGCGGCAACACCAGCCAGCGCGATGAAGCCGACCGCGACGGCGACCGACATGGGATAGCCCAACAAATACACCAGCCAGAAACCACCCACCAGCGAGAACGGCAGGCACAGCAGCACCAGCAGCACGCGGCTGATGTCGCGGAAGTGCGCATACAGCAGCAACACCACCAGCAACAGCGTGAGCGGCACGACAACCGCCATGCGCTGCTTCGCGTGTTGCAAATTGGCGTACTGGCCTGACCATTGCACGGCGTAGCCGGGTTCGATTTTCACCGCGCGGGCGATGGCGGCTTGCGCGTCTTCCACATAACCGCCGAGATCGCGTCCGGCGATGTCGAGATAGAGATAGCCGACCAGCCGCGCGTTTTCGCTCTTGATTTCAGTGGGGCCGTCGGCGAGACGCAGCCGCGCCAATTCGCCCAGCGGCACTTGTTCGCCGGAGGGCGTGGCGATGCGGCTCTCGCTCAACCGTTGCAGGGAATTTCTGATCTCGCGCGGATAGCGCAGCGTAATGGAATAACGCTCGCGTCCGGCAATCGCGGTGTCGATGATTTCGCCGCCAATCGCGCCTTGCACCAGTTTTTGCACGTCGGCGGGCGTGATGCCGTAACGCGCGGCGGCGCGGCGGTCCACGTCGATGTTGAGATAGCGTCCGCCCGCCACGCGCTCGGCGAACACGTTGCGCGTGCCCGGCACGTCGCGCAGCGTGTGTTCGATGTCGGCAGCCAAGCGCGCGATGCCGGGCAAATCCGTGCCGGTGATCTTGATGCCAAGCGGCGTGCGGATGCCGGTGGAGAGCATGTCGATGCGCGTGCGAATCGGATAGCCCCAGGAATTCACCAGCCCCGGCAGGCTGACTTCGCGATTCAGCTTGGCGATGAATTGCTCCACGGTTTCGCCTTCCGGCCATTGCTCGCGCGGCTTCAGCAGGATGGTGGTTTCCAGCATGGACAGCGGCGCGGGATCGGTCGCGGTGTCGGCGCGTCCCGCCTTGCCGAACACGCGCTCGACTTCGGGCATTTGTTTGATCAGGCGATCCGTGATTTGCAACATGTTCGCCGCTTCGCCGATTGACACGCCCGGCAGCGTGGTCGGCATGTACAGCAAATCGCCTTCGTACAGCGGCGGCATGAATTCGCTGCCCATGCGCGACGCGGGATACAAACTGGAGAGCAACAACAGCAGCGCAATGCCCAGCGTCATTTTGCGATGCCGCAACGCCCAATCCAGCAGCGGGCGATACGCGCGATGCAGCGCGCGGTTCAGCGGATTTGCGTTTTCGGCGGCGATGCGACCGCGAATGAAATAGCCCATCAGCACCGGCATCAGCGTAATCGCCAACAGCGCGGAAGCCGCCATCGCATAGGTTTTCGTCCAGGCCAGCGGCGCGAACAATTTTTGCTCCTGCCCGGTGAGCGCCAGCACTGGCAGGAAGGAAACAGTGATGATGAGCAGCGAAAAAAACAGCGCAGGGCCGACTTCGACGGCGCTGGCTTTCACCGCCTGCCAATTCCTCTCCGTCATTCCCGCGAAAGCGGGAATCCAGCGTATTAAAAAATTCCGGCGCAGCCGGGCATTCTGGTTTTGTCCGCTACGCGGGTCGATATTTTCACTGGATTCCCGCTTTCGCGGGAATGACGGGGAAGTGGAGTCGCGCTCCAGATGCTTGTGCATATTTTCAATCATCACCACGGCAGCATCCACCATCGTGCCGATGGCGATGGCGATGCCGCCCAGCGACATCAGATTCGCGCTGACGCCCTGCGCTTTCATCAGCATGAACGCGGCGAGAATGCCGAGCGGCAACGTGGCGATGGCGACCAGCGCGGAACGGAAGTGAAATAGAAACAGCAAACAGACCAGCGCCACCACCAGCGATTCCTCGAACAGCTTGACGCGCAAAGTGTTCACTGACGCGCGGATCAAATGGCTGCGGTCATACGTCACCACCAGTTCCACGCCTTCCGGCAAACCGGCGCGCAACTCATCCAGCCGTTGCTTCACGCGCTCCACGGTGTCGAGCGCGTTGCCGCTCTGGCGCATCACCACGATGCCGCCGGTGACTTCGCCTTCGCCGTCCAGATCGGCC
>JAITMU010000163.1 GCA_031277195.1 Gallionellaceae bacterium
CGCGTGCGCGAAACCCTGTTCAACTGGCTGGGGCAAACGCTGCACGGCAAACGCTGTCTGGATTTGTTCGCGGGCAGCGGCGCGTTGGGGTTTGAGGCGGCTTCGCGCGGCGCAGCCGAGGTTGTGATGCTCGAAATCAACCCTGTTGCGTTCAGTGCTTTGCAACAGAATTGCAGCAAACTTGGCTGCGCCGGTGTGACACTGCGCTGCGAAGATGGGATAAAATTCGTCCCGCGCGAAAACAGCCGTTACGACGTGATTTTTCTGGACCCGCCATTTGGCGGCGATGAATTGTCGAAAGCATTGCCATTGCTGCACGACAAACTGACGGAAAACGGTCTGGCGTATGTCGAAACCGGCGCGGCGTTTGAAGCGGGCGCAGAATGGGAAACCGTGAAACGCGCCAGGGCGGGACAAGTGCATTACCAACTGCTGCAACAGGTGCGCAAGCATGATTAAAGTCGTTTATCCCGGTACGTTTGATCCCATCACGCGCGGACACGAAGACGTGGTGCATCGCGCGGCGGGACTGTTTGGCGAAGTGCTGGTGGCGGTGGCGGCCAGCCGCGACAACACGCTGTTCACGCTGGACGAGCGCATTGCGATGGCGCGCGAAGTGTTCGCGGACTGCGCCAACGTGCGCGTGGAAGGGTTCGACAGCCTGCTGATGGACTATGCGCGGGAAAAGAATGTGCGCATCGTGCTGCGCGGTTTGCGCGCCGTGTCCGACTTTGAATACGAGTTCCAGCTTGCGGGCATGAACCGCAACCTGTATCCCGATGTCGAAACCATATTCCTGACGCCGGCGGAACAATACATGTTCATTTCCGCCAGCATGGTGCGCGAAGTCGCCCGCTACGGCGGCGACATCAGCAAATTCGTTTCACCGTCAGTCGCGGCGCGGCTGATGGCGAAAAAAGAAACATGATTCAATCAAGGAGAAAAGCATGTCACTGATGATTACCGACGAATGCATCAACTGCGACGTATGCGAGCCGGAGTGCCCGAACGAAGCCATATCGCAGGGTGATTCCATTTACGTCATCAATCCCAACAAATGCACCGAATGCGTCGGCCACTACGACACGCCGCAATGCGTGGCAGTGTGTCCGGTGGATTGCATCCCGAAAGATCCGAACAACAAGGAAAGCAAGGAGCAGTTGCAGTTGAAGTATGAGGCGTTGATGGCGAACAAGGGTTAACACGTATTCGACCGCTCTACCCATCCCCACCCTCACCCTCACACCCGCAAGGAGTACGCCGGTGGGTGCCCCGCTGCTTCGCAGCGACCCTTCCGCAGCCTTGAAGGGGAGGGGACTTCAATCCCTGCGCCACAGCGTTTCATCTTTCCCCGCCGCGCGATTCAGTACGCGGCACAACACGAACAGCAGATCAGACAGCCGGTTGAGATACGGCAGGCCGTTTGGCGGCAGGGTTTCGCTGCGCGCGAGGGTGGCGAATGCGCGTTCCGCGCGTCGCGCCACGCTGCGCGCGACGTGACACAGCGCGGCGGCGCGGCTGCCGCCGGGCAGGATGAACTCCTTGAGCGGCGGCAAATCGGCGTTGTACTGTTCGATCGCCGCATCGAGTTGCGCGAGATGCGCTTGCGGGAATTGCGCCCGTTCCGGCAAGGCCAGCGCGCCGCCGAGATCAAACAAGTCGTTCTGGATTCGCAACAGCAATTCGCGCACGTCCGTCGGCAAATCTTCCGCCAGCAACACGCCGAGATGACTGTTGAGTTCATCCACGCTGCCGATGGCGTCGATGCGCGCGTCGTCCTTCGCCACCTGACGCCCATCGGCGAGCCGGGTCAGGCCGCCATCGCCGCCGCGCGTGACGATACGATCAAGGCGCGTCATTGCCGCTCCAGACAGGAAAAATACACCGCCGCATCCGGCGACGCATTGCGCGCCTGCGCCTGGCGAATCATCTCGCTCAGACATTCCATCATCGCGTGCTGCGCTTCGTGTTCCGATCCATATTTTCGCGTCAGCCGCGCGAACTGCTCGCGGATGCCGAACGGCTGGCCGATGGAAAGCTGCTCCTCGATGGCGACGTGCATCATCAGATGCAGAAAAGGGTTGACCTCGCCGCCGCCGGTTTGAAAATCCGCGTCACGATAACGCTCCGGGTCGGACAGCAGATCGTGGTATTCGGGATGGCGCTCGATCAGTTGCGCGGCCATGTCTTCCAGCGGCGTCATCGGCATGCCGTCGCATTGCTTGCGCCAGGCGGCAAACAGGAATGAGCGCGCTTCGTCTCGACTTGGGGTGAACATCAGCAGGTCTTGTCCTTGTACTCGCACAGGCTTTCAATCAGGCATTGCGCGCATTTCGGCTTGCGCGCCTGACAGATGTAGCGACCGTGCAGAATCAGCCAGTGATGCGCGTGCAATTTGAATTCATCGGGCGTCACCTTGAGCAATTTCTGTTCCACCGCCAGCACGTCTTTGCCGGGGGCGAGACCGGTGCGATTGGAAATGCGGAAGATGTGCGTGTCCACCGCGATGGTCGGCTGGCCAAAGGCGATGTTGAGCACCACGTTCGCCGTCTTGCGCCCCACACCCGGCAAGGCTTCCAGCGCTTCGCGCGTTTGCGGCACCTCGCCGCCGTGTTGCTCCAGCAACAGGCGGCAGGTCTGGATGATGTGTCTGGATTTGGTGCGATACAGGCCGATGCGCTGCACATAGCCACACAGCTTTTCTTCGCCGAGTTTCAATATGGCTTGCGGCGTGTTCGCAACGGGAAACAAAACGCGCGTGGCGGCGTTGACGCTGATGTCGGTGGCTTGCGCCGACAGGATCACCGCGACCAGCAATTCAAACGGCGTGTGGTATTCCAGTTCCGGCTGCGGATTGGGATCGGCGGCGCGCAGGCGTTCAAAAATTTCGCGGCGCTTGGCGGCATTCATGCCGCGCCCTCGGTATGCGCCACGCTACGCCTCTCTGCGCGCGCCTGCCGGACGGCGGCTGAGTCTGCGTTTTTCGTAGAAGCGCAACAACTGGAAAGTCAGCCAGGCGATGAACACCAGACCGATGACGAATGCGCCATACGAGACCGGCCAGGGCGTGCCTGCCGTCATCATCGAAAATTCGGACATGCCAAATATGCCGGCCAGCACGTTGAGCGGCATGAACACGACGCTCAACACGGTCAGTTGCTTCATCACCTTGTTCTGGTTGATGTTGATGAAGCCGACCGTGGCATCCATCAGGAAGTTGATCTTCTCGAACAGGAACGAAGTGTGACCGTCCAGCGATTCAATGTCGCGCAGAATCTGGTGCGCGTCATCCAGTTGCTCGGTGGAAAGGAAGCGGCTGCGAATCAGGAACGAGACTGCACGGCGCGTATCCAGCACGTTGCGGCGGATTCGGCCGTTCATGTCTTCTTCGCGGGTGATGCCGCTCAACATGGTGGCGGCTTCCTCGTCGGTCATCTGCTCTGAAAGCACTTGATCGCCGACGCGCTCCAGGTTGACGTACACGTCTTCCAGCGTGTCCGCCGAATATTCCACGTCCGCGGCGTAAAGATCGAGCAGCACGTCCTTCGCGCCGGACACATAGTAAGGGCGGGACAATGCGCGCAGGCGTTGCAGGCGGAATACCGGCAGTTCCTCCTGGCGTATCGAGAACAGGATGTCGTTGTGCAGGATGAACGCGACGGCCACGTTGTAGGAAGTCTCGTCCTTGTCGAGCAGGAAGTCGGAGCGCAGATGCACTTCGCCGCTTTCCTCGATATAGAAGCGCGCGCTGGCTTCGAGGTCGCCCAGTTTGTCCGGGTCGGGCAGTTCGATGCCGAAAATATCGCCGACCCAGATGCGTTCCTCAAATGTGGGCGCGACCAGATCGACCCAGATCGGGCGTGAATTGGCGAGGTCGTCGCGCGTGTCGATGGTGATTTCGCGCAAGCGCCCTTCGACCAGATCGAAGGCCTTGATGCTGGAACGCTCATTGCGATATTCGTTCTTGCCCAGCACTTGCAACACTGACAGCGGAATCTCGCGCAGCACCGGCTCTTTTTGCGTGTCGCTCAACCGCGCCCACACGAACAACTGATCTTCCGGCGGCACGGCGTCCAGCAGGCTGGCAATTTCGGTGGCGTCCATCGCCTCCAGCGCCTGATCGAGCTTCGCCAGATTTTGTTTGCGCACCAGCGTTTCCACGAGATCGTGATGCGGCATGTCCTGATTGTGGACGACATTCAGCGCCAGCCGGTTTTTCTCCAGAATCTGGAGCGCATCCCGCCAGTTTTTTCCCCGCACGATGATTGCTTCTTCTGACATGTCACCCTCGGATTGGCTGTTCGTCACAACGTGTCCTGCCCTGCGGCAAGAAATTTCCGCACCTTAGCCGCACATCTCCAGCCCGTCAACAGGCGGAGACGATTTTTTCACCGCTGCGCGGCGAATGACTGCGATCTGAAATGAATTGAGAAGTGCGGCGCAAAGACCGCCGCGCCGGAGAACCCGACGCAGAGCAGAAAACCCGCCCATGCCAGCGACGAGCGGAACATGAGGGCGGCATCGCGCAGGCGACGCCACCCTCATAAACGGCTTTAAGCGCCGAGTATGCCCTTCGGCGCGGCGGCGGGTTTCGCTGCCGGTTTGTTTGCTGCCGGTTTTTTCGCAGCAGGCTTCTTGGCTGCCGGTTTCTTCGCCGCAGTTTTCTTGGCTGCTGGTTTCTTCGCCGCAACCTTCTTGGCCGCGGGTTTCTTTGCTGCGGCTTTTTTGGCTGCCGGTTTCTTCGCCGCAGTTTTCTTCGCTGCCGGTTTCTTCGCTGCAACCTTCTTGGCCGCTGGTTTCTTTGCTACGGCTTTTTTGGCTGCTGGCTTCTTGGCTGCCGTTTTCTTCGCTGCCGGCTTCTTCGCTGCAACCTTCTTGGCCGCTGGTTTCTTTGCTACGGCTTTTTTGGCTGCTGGTTTCTTTGCGACGGCTTTCTTGGCCGCCGGTTTTTTGGCTGCCGGTTTCTTTGCCGCGGGTTTTTTCGCTGCGGGTTTCTTCGCGGCAGGTTTCTTGGTGGTGGTGCTCTTTGCCTTGCTGTTTGCTGTAGCCATTTTCTTTCCTTGAAAAAATTATCTGACCGAACCCATGCACTGCATTGCGTACTCCACTACACTCCAAACACCTACCGCTGAAACAGCAATGCGTTTGGTGCGCGCATTCTATGCGCGATTAAATTTGTAACGCAACCTCTTTCTGCACTTTATTCCACAAAAACTTTTTCGCCGGAAAAAAGTTGCTGCGCGATTTCGCGTTCGCGAACGAGTTGAACATCCTTTCCATGCACCATCACTTCGGCTGCGCGCGGTCGTGTGTTGTAGTTGGAACTCATGCTCATGCCATACGCGCCAGCCGACATCACCGCCAGAAAATCACCCTGCGAAATGGCCAGATCACGCGCATGACCAAGGAAGTCTCCGGTCTCGCAAACCGGCCCCACAACGTCGTATTTACAAGGATTCGACGCGCGACGACGCACCGGCTCGATTCGATGCCAGGCGTCGTATAACGCGGGGCGCATCAAGTCGTTCATCGCCGCATCGATGATGGCGAAATTTTTTTCTTCGCCGCGCTTGAGGTATTCCACGCGCGTCAGCAACACGCCCGCGTTACCCACCAGCGCGCGCCCGGGTTCGACCAGAATTTTTTCGTTGCGTCCGCGCAACACGCCAAGCAGCGCGCCCGCGTAATCCGGCACCGACGGCGGCGTTTCGTCGTCGTAACAAATGCCGAGACCGCCGCCGAGATCGAGATGATCGAGCGCGATGCCGTCCGCCGCCAGACGCTCCACCAGCGCCAGCACTTTCTCCGCCGCCGCGACAAACGGTTCCGCTTCGACAAGCTGAGAACCGATGTGACAGTCCATGCCGGTCACGCGCACATGCGGCAATCCTGCGGCATGACGATAGAGCGTCAACGCATCGGCATACGCCACGCCAAACTTGTTCTGCTTGAGGCCGGTGGAAATATAAGGGTGCGTCTTCGCGTCCACATCGGGATTCACGCGCAGACTGATCGGCGCGATTCGCTTTGCCTCGCCCGCGACCTCATTCAGTCTCAGCAGCTCCGCTTCCGATTCCACGTTGAAGCAAAGAATGCCCGCCTCCAGCGCCATGCGCATTTCCGCCGCGGTTTTGCCCACGCCGGAAAACACCACTTTGCCCGCCTCTCCGCCTGCGGCCAGCACGCGCTGCAGCTCGCCGCCGGAAACGATGTCGAACCCTGCGCCCATGCGCGCAAACACATTCAGCACGGCAAGACTGGAATTGGCCTTGACCGCGTAGCAGATCAGATGATCGTGCGCGGCGAACGCGGATTCAAACTGTCGATAGCCGTCGGTCAGCGCGGCGCGGGAATAGACATAACAGGGCGTGCCGAAGCGATGCGCGATGTCGGCGAGCGGCGTTTGCTCGACGTAAAGCTGATCGTCGCGGTAGTTGAAATAATCGGTCATGGCCGGACACTCTGAAGTGACGATGAAGATTGCGACATCTGCGCAGATTTCGCCGGCAGACTCAACGGCCCCTTGTGCCCGCAACCTTGCAGCAGCAACACGAACGGCAACATAATGCAAACCAGACGCATGACGTAACTCTCACAAAAAAGAACGGACGGGATTATATGACGGAAAGCGAGTTCAACGAATTGGCTGACGCGGTTTTCAAGCGCATTGAGCGCGCCGTGGATGACGCCGATTCGGACATCGAATGCAATCTGAACGGCGGCGTGCTGGAACTGGAATTTGAAGACGGCGCGAAGATCATCATCAACCGCCATGCGCCCACTCAGGAAATCTGGCTCGCCGCCCGCTCAGGCGGATTTCATTACGCGCTGCGGGAGGGGCGCTGGGTGAGCCAGCGCGACGACAGCGAATTGTTTGGCAAGCTGGAAGAACTGGTGCGGATCGCGAGCGGCGAGGACATCGCTTTTTGATTCCGCCAAATTCGTAGGGCAGGGCTTGCCCCGCGCAGTACGCATTTCAATATCCCACCGCGCGGGGCAAGCCCCACTGCTGTCCCACAATTCTTTTGTATTTGGCGGAAGGGGCAACGCAGAAAGCAAAATAGATCGCAACTCTTTGAGTTCCGTCATTCCAGCGAAAGCTGGAATCCAGCAAAAATATTCAATCCGCGTAGCGGACAAAACCGATGCTGTCTGGCTGCGCCAGTTATATTTAATAAGCTGGATTCCAGCTTTCGCTGGAATGACGAGGTAGGGAGTGCGAAAACTGTGGGACAGCAGTGGGACAAGCCACACCCTACGTCCGGCACCGCCGCAATTCCGCCCGCCGACGCGCGTAGTCGGGGCACGCCGCGCCCACCACGCGCCAGAACGCGGCGGAATGATTCATCTCGACGAGATGCGCCAGCTCGTGCACCACAACGTAGTCAATCAATCGCGGCGACATTTTGATCAGTTGCCAGTTGAGCAGCACCCTGCCCCGCGCGGTGCAGCATCCCCACTGGGTACGCGCCGCTGACAATTTGACGCCGCTCGGCGCAACGCCCATCACCGCAGAAAAATGCGCGATGCGCTCGCGGAACAGCGCATCGGCTTGCTGCCGATACCATTGCTCCACAGCCGCTGCTATCGCCGCCTGATCGCGGGCATCGCTCACATGCACATACAACTGCCGCCCTTGCAGCAACGGCGCCGCGTCAAACAAACTGCTGACCACGCGCAAGGTCAGCGGTTCACCGATGAATTTGATGAACTGGCCATCCACCCATTGCGTGGGCGCAGGTTTATCCGTCTGCCAGTTTTCCAGCTTATCGACAATCCAGCGCGCCCTCTCCTGCAACACCTCGCGCAACCATTTTTCCGACGCGCGCAACGGCACTGCGACCGTCAGACCGTCATCGTCTATGCGCAGGCCGATGCTGCGACGGCGATGGGTGCGCTTGAGCGTATACGTCAGCAGCTTGCCGGACAACATCACCGTGCGCCGCTCGGTGGCGGGCGGCTCCAGCGGGAAATCGAACACGCCGAGCTTCATTCCATCCGCTCCATTTCCGTTTCGATCCAGCCTTCAACCCGACGCATGATTTCGTCGGCCTTGATGCCTTCCGGCGAAATCGGCGCGCCGATGCTCATGGTAATCACGCCCGGACGCTTGATGAACGATTGCCGCCCCCACAACTTGCCCGCATTGTGCGCCACCGGCACCACCGCCGCGCCGCTGTGCGTGCTCAGCAACGCGCCGCCCGCCTTGTAGTCGCCGCGCTGCCCATACGGCACGCGCGTTCCTTCGGGAAAAATCACCACGCAGAATCCGCGCGCCAGCCTGTCCTTGCCCTGCGCCAGCAGTTGCTTGATCGCCTGTTTGGCATTGCCGCGATCAATCGCGATCGGACTGGTCATCGCCAGCCCCCAGCCGAAAAATGGAATCCACAGCAGTTCGCGCTTGAGCACCCACACCTGCGGCGGAAACACTTTTTGCAGCGCGATGGTTTCCCAGGCGGATTGGTGTTTGCACATGATGACGCACGGCTCGGCGGGGATGTTTTCCGCGCCGCGCACCGCCAGACGAATGCCGCAGATCACGCGCAACAGCCACATCACGGACAGCGCCCAGCCGGAGATGATGCGATAGCGCATCAGCGGCGAAAGCGGGAAGACAAGCAGACTGGCCAGCCCGAATACGACGGCGAGGAGGGATTGCAACAGCAGGAAGATCAGGGAACGCAGGAAGGTCATCTCAAACCAGCGCCGCCACTGCCGCCGCCAGATCGGGATAGGTTCTCGTGCCTTCCGGCAACCCGCCCGCCACCTGCGTCCTGGCGCCTTTGCCGGTCAGCACCAGCATCGGTTGCGCGCCCATCTTCGCGGCAGAGGTCAGATCGCGCAGCGAATCGCCGACTGCCGGCACGCCGTGCAAATCGACGTTGTAGCGCGCCGCAATCGCTTCCAGCATGCCGGTTTTGGGTTTGCGGCAATGGCAATGGGCATCCGCCGCGTGCGGACAAAAAAAGATGGCGTCGATGCGACCGCCAGCGTAGGCCACCGCCTTGGTCATCTTGTCGTGAATGGCGTTAAGCGTGTGCATGTCGAACAGCCCGCGCCCCACGCCGGACTGGTTGGTCGCCACCACCACGCGGTAATCGGCCTGGTACAGCCGCATGATCGCTTCCAGACTGCCTGGAATCGGCTGCCATTCATCCGGGGATTTGATGAACATGTCCGAATCGCGGTTGATGACGCCATCGCGGTCTAGGATGATGAGTTTCATGGTTCATATGGTAATGCAAGTTTCGCGGGTTGTGGTGAGGTGCATCATTGTCATTGTTAACGCGCCCTTGCCTCGCATTAAGGCTTGCTCCGCTGTGGCTCGCCGCAACCTAAAGACCCCACCAACGTGATATAAAGTCACTTATGGTCAGCATCTTCCGCAACGGTAAATTCGCCTCCGGCGTCATCGCATGCCTGTGCTGCGCGTCCGCTTTTGCCGACACGCTCACGCTGCGCATCGATGGCGTCGATGACACGCTGAAACCCGCCGTGGTCGCGGCGGCGGAAATCAGCCAGTACGAAAACCAGGACATCAGCCGCGCGCAGGTGCGCCGCTTGTACCGCAAAGCGCCGGATCAGATCACCAAGGCGCTTGAAGCCTTCGGCTATTTCAACG
>JAITMU010000181.1 GCA_031277195.1 Gallionellaceae bacterium
TGATCTGGATGGCAAGGTTGATGCGACGATTTGCGAGCAGATTCGCAAGATTGAAGGCGTGTTGGCGGCGCGGGTGGTTTGAGGGCGAGCCGCGCAGCGTAGGATGGGTGGAGCCAAAGGCGATACCCATCATTCAACCATGTGCGGAGATACCATCAATTTGATGGGTATCGCTACGCTCCACCCATCCTACTCGCTACTCGCTGCATCAATTACTTCAGCCTGATTTTGTACGGGCGGGTTTCAAACCTGCCCCTACCCCCACCCTCTCCCGCCTTCGGCACCCTCTCCCGCAAGCGGGAGAGGGAATCATTCTGATACGTTCGCTACCCTTACTCCCTCTCCCGCTTGCGGGAGAGGGCTGGGGAGAGGGTGGGGGTAAAAGGCTTACAACCCCGCATCCGCCCGCAGCGCGGCTGCTTTATCGGTACGTTCCCAAGTGAAGTCCGGCTCCTCGCGTCCGAAGTGACCATAAGCGGCGGTTCTTTGATAGATCGGGCGCAGCAAGTCCAGCATCTGCACGATGCCTTTGGGTCGCAGGTCGAAATGTTTTTTCACCAGCTCGGCGATTCTTTCATCCGACACTTTGCCGGTGCCGTAGGTCGTGACCATGACGCTGGTCGGCTGCGCGACGCCAATCGCATACGAAATCTGGATCAGGCAGCGATCGGCCAGCCCTGCGGCGACGATGTTCTTGGCGACGTAGCGGCCTGCATAAGCGGCGGAACGATCCACCTTGGACGGGTCTTTGCCGGAGAATGCGCCGCCGCCGTGCGGGGCTGCGCCGCCGTAGGTATCGACGATGATTTTGCGGCCGGTCAATCCGGCATCGCCGTGCGGGCCGCCGATTTCAAAGCAGCCGGTGGGGTTCACCAGATATTTGATTTCGCCCTTGACCAATTCTTTCGGCAGCACGGGTTTGATGATGTCCTCGATCACCGCTTCGTGCAGCGCTTTTTGTTTTTCAGGCGGAGAAAATTCCGGCGTGTGCTGGGTGGACAGCACCACGGTGTCGATGGCGTCCGGCTTGCCGTCCAGGTAACGCACGGTGACTTGCGATTTCGCGTCGGGGCGCAGCCAGGGCAGGCGACCGTCGCGGCGCAGTTGCGATTGGCGTTCGACGAGGCGGTGCGAAAGATAAATCGGCAACGGCATCAGCGTATCGGTTTCGGAACAGGCGTAGCCAAACATCAAGCCCTGGTCGCCCGCGCCCTGATTCAGATAATCGTCAGACGCGCGATCCACGCCCTGCGCGATGTCCGGGCTTTGCTGGCCGTAGCACACATGCACCGAGCAGCCGTCGGCGTCGAAGCGCATGTAAGGATCGTTGTAGCCGATCTGGCGAATGGTCTCGCGCGCGACCTTGGCGTAATCGACCCGCGCAGTGGTGGTGATTTCGCCCGCCAGCACAACGAGACCGGTGGTCACCAGCGTTTCGGCGGCGACGCGCGCGGTGGGATCCTGCGCCAGAATGGCATCGAGAACGGCATCGGAAATCTGATCGGAAACCTTGTCCGGATGGCCTTCGGAAACCGACTCAGAGGTAAAGAAATATTGATTCGACATATCTGCTCCTGTTGCTTCCCCAATTGACCGGCGTAACCGGCTCAGGGGAATGGGAGCGGCGACGCTTTAGCAGAATTTGTTAACCGCCCTGCAAGTTGTCCGTGGCGCCTGAAAGGTCGCTTTAACTCGGCGGAATGGGCATAATTCTATCTCTTTTAGCCGTATCCTCCAACCCCGGCCTTTCATATTCCGTATCCATGTTCCCTTTGTTCCGTTTGCTGTCCCGTTTGCCGTTGCGCGTTTTGCACGGCCTCGGCGCGGGTTTGGGCTGGCTGACCTGGCTGTCGTCATCGGTTTACCGGCGGCGCATGGATGAAAATCTGGCGCTGGCTGGCTTGTCAAAAGTTCGCAACGCCGCGATTGCCGAAGCCGGAAAAGCCGCGGCGGAATTGCCCTGGATATGGTGCCGCCCCATAGATGAAGTCCTTGGCAGCATGCGTGCTTGCCAAGGCTGGGAGCACGTCGAAGCCGCCCGCGCGGCAGGACGCGGCGTGATTTTTTTGACGCCGCATCTGGGCTGCTTTGAAATTTCCTCGCTGTACGCCTCGGCGCGCATTCCCATCACCGTTTTGTATCGCCCGCCCAGAAAAACCACGCTGGAACCGATAATGCGCGCAGGCCGCGAACGCAGCCAAGTGCAGCTCGCGCGCACCGACATTGCAGGCGTGCGCGCGCTACTCAAGGCGTTGAAACGCAACGAGGCCATCGGGCTGCTGCCGGATCAAGTGCCGAGTAATGGTGAAGGCGAATGGGCGTCGTTTTTTGGGCGTCCTGCTTACACGATGACGCTGGTCGGCAGACTGATTGAATCCACCAACGCCGCGGTGCTGATGGTTTATGTGGAACGGCTGCCGCGCGGTGCAGGCTACGAAATTCATTTCGAGCCGCTGAAATTTGCGCCGGGACAATCTGTCACGCAGCAGATGAACGAAGCGCTGGAGACAACCGTGCGCGCTTGTCCGGCGCAATATCTGTGGAGCTACCGCCGCTACAAAGTCCCCGCCGGAGTCGCCGCGCCATGATGACCCGTCTTGGTCTGGCATTGATGTGGCTGCTGCATTTTCTGCCGCTGCCCGCGCTGGCGTGGCTCGGTCGCGGCCTGGGTCGATTGCTTTATGTCGCCATCCCGAAACGCCGCCGCATCGCACGGGTCAACCTGCGCCTTTGTTTCCCCGACATGAGCGACGCCGAACGCGAAACCCTGTTGCGCGAACACTTCGCCCTGCTGGGTCGCAGCATGCTTGAGCGCGGCCTGCTGTGGTGGTCCAGCGCCGAACGTCTGCAAAAAATTTCGCGCGTCGAAGGACTGGAACACATGTCGCCCGACGGCGAACGCCGCGCCCGCCAGCCGACCATTTTGCTGGTGCCGCACTTTCTCGGCCTGGACATCAGCGGCACGACATTGGCCATGTATATGGATTCGGTGAGCATGTACGCGCGGCAGAAAAACGCCGCCGTCGATGCGCTGCTTTATCATGGCCGCTCGCGTTTCGGCGATCAATTTCTGCTTACGCGGCAGGACGGCATACGCGGCACAATCAAAGCCATGCGCGAAGGCCGCGTGTTTTTTTATTTGCCCGACATGGACTACGGCGCCAGCGACGCAATTTTCGTGCCCTTCTTCGGCATCCCCGCCGCCACCATCACCGCGCTCAATCGCTTGACCAAACTGACGGGCGCGAAGGTGCTGCCGGTTATCACGGAAATACTGCCAAGCGGTCAGGGTTATGTGACACGCATCGGCGAAGCATGGGAAAATTTTCCGACCGACGATGTTGAAGCGGATACGCGGCGCATGAATGCGTTTATCGAGGCTGAAGTGTTGAAGAAACCGGCGCAGTATTATTGGGTGCATAAGCGGTTCAAGACGCGGCCAGCAGGAGAAGAAAAATTTTACTGAACGTGAATGTTGCACTCACTCCCTCTCCCTTAATGGGAGAGGGCTGGGGAGAGGGTGAAGAACGCCTCGCCGCCGCCCCCTCTCCCCAACCCCTCTCCCACGAGGGGAGAGGGGCTATTCCCGCCTTCTTCTCTCTGTAGATTTACAATACAAAGACTTCTCAGGCTACAAACCCTCAACACCATGACCTACACCGACCTCCGCGACTTCATCGCCCAACTGGAAAAGCTCGGCGAACTTAAACGCATCGCCGCGCCCGTTTCGCCGCATCTGGAAATGACGGAAATCTGCGACCGTGTGTTGCGCGCGCAGGGGCCGGCGATTTTGTTTGAGCGTCCTGTTGGCTTTGATATGCCTGTCCTCGCCAACCTGTTCGGCACGCCGCGTCGCGTGGCGTTGGGCATGGGCGAAGAATCTACGACGGCGTTGCGCGAAGTCGGCAAGCTGCTCGCGTACCTCAAGGAACCGGAGCCGCCGAAAGGTTTGAAAGACGCCTGGGAAAAATGGCCGGTGCTGAAACAAGTGCTAACGATGTCGCCGAAAATTATTTCTTCCGCGCCGTGTCAGGAAATCGTTTGGGAAGGCGCGGATGTCGATCTTGGCAAACTGCCGATTCAGCATTGCTGGCCGGAGGACGTCGCGCCGCTGATTACCTGGGGGCTGGTCATCACGCGCGGCCCGCACAAATCGCGCCAGAATCTCGGCATCTATCGCCAGCAGGTCATCGCGCCGAACAAAGTCATCATGCGCTGGCTGGCGCATCGCGGCGGCGCGCTGGATTTCCGCGACCATTGCGAAAAAAATCCGGGGCAGCCGTTCCCCATTGCCGTCGCCATCGGCGCTGATCCGGCGACCATACTCGGCGCGGTAACGCCGGTTCCGGATTCGCTATCCGAATACCAGTTCGCCGGTTTGCTGCGCGGCGCAAAAACCGAGTTGGTGAAATGTCTGGGCAGCGATTTGCACGTCCCCGCGTCCGCCGAAATCGTACTGGAAGGCGTGATTCATCCGAACGAAACTGCGCTCGAAGGCCCGTATGGCGATCACACCGGCTATTACAACGAGCAGGAAACTTTCCCCGTGTTCACCATCGAGCGCATCACCATGCGGCGCGATCCGATTTACCACAGCACCTACACCGGCAAACCGCCGGACGAACCGGCGATGCTGGGCGTGGCACTCAACGAAGTGTTCGTGCCGCTGCTGCAAAAACAGTTTCCCGAAATCGCGGATTTTTATTTGCCGCCGGAAGGATGCAGCTATCGCATGGCGGTGGTTAGCATCAAAAAACAATACGC
>JAITMU010000205.1 GCA_031277195.1 Gallionellaceae bacterium
ATCTTCATCTCGCGCGCAACATTCGCGCAGTAATCCAGATCGCATTCGGGATCCTGCTCAAAGATGTTGATGGTGGGCGGCGAAATCTGATGGTGAATCGCCAGCACGCAGAACAGGGATTCGATGCCGCCCGCGCCGCCGAGCAAATGCCCCGTCATCGACTTGGTGGAATTCACCGTCAACTTTTTGGCGTGGTCGCCAAACGCCAGTTTAACGGCGTCGGATTCGTTCTTGTCACCCAGCGGCGTCGAGGTGCCGTGCGCGTTCAGATATTGCACCTGATCAGGATTCAAACCGGCATTACGCAGCGCGTTCAACATGCTGCGCTTGGGGCCGTCCGTGCTCGGCGCGGTCATGTGGTAAGCATCCGCGCTGGTGCCATAGCCTGCCAGTTCCGCATAAATCTTCGCGCCGCGCGCTTTCGCGTGTTCGTATTCTTCGAGCACCAGCACGCCAGCGCCTTCGCCCATCACGAAACCATCGCGGTCTTTATCCCACGGACGGCTCGCCGTGGCGGGGTCGTCGTTGCGCGTGGAAAGCGCTTTCGCCGAGGCGAATCCGCCGACCGCAATCGGGCAAATGCAGGATTCCGCGCCGCCCGCCACCATCACATCCGCATCGCCATATTCGATCATCCGCGCCGATTCGCCGATGCTGTGGGTGCCGGTGGTGCAGGCCGTGACAATGGCCAGATTCGGCCCCTTCAAGCCGTACATGATCGAAAGATTGCCGGAGATCATGTTGATGATGGTGCCGGGGATGAAGAAAGGCGAAATCTTGCGCGGCCCGCCTGCGACGTAATCGGTGTGCGTATCCTCGATCATCGGCAGACCGCCGATGCCGGAGCCGATGCAGACACCGATGCGTTCGGCGTTTTGCTCCGTCACTTCCAGCCCGGAGTCCTTGAACGCCTCAATACCTGCAGCCATGCCCAGATGGATGAAACGATCCATGCGGCGGGCATCTTTGGCTGAAATGTACTGAGCAGCGTCGAAATCCGGCACTTCACCCGCGACCTGACAGGCAAACGCCGTCGGGTCAAAGCGCGTGATGCGGCGGATGCCGGATTTTCCCTCGACAATGTTCCGCCAGGCCTGCGGAACGCCTATGCCGGTCGGGGAAATGATCCCCAGGCCGGTGACGACAACCCTGCGCTTAGTCAAGTGGGCTCCACTGCGATGTGACGGAATGGGAAATGGAAAACAAAAGGATTACTTCTGATGAGCGTTAACGTAGTCGATGGCCTGCTGGACGGTGGTGATCTTCTCCGCGTCCTCGTCTGGAATTTCGCACTCAAATTCTTCTTCCAGCGCCATGACCAGTTCGACCGTATCCAGGGAATCCGCCCCCAGATCATTGACGAACGAAGATTCGTTCTTGACTTCGGACTCATTCACGCCAAGTTGCTCAGCCACGATTTTTTTGACGCGTTGTTCGATGTTAGACATGCAATTCTCCCTGCTGGTTAAGATTAAGTGAAACGCTGGCGGATTTTATCAAACTCGTCCGCTTTTCCAAAATTTACATCATTCGTCCGGTTTGCAACAGTCTACCGATTCAAAAATACCCCCTGCATTATTCCATGTACATGCCGCCGTTGACGTGCAATGTCGCGCCGGTAATATAAGCTGCGCCGGAACCAGCAAGAAACGCCACGGCTGCGGCAATATCCGCCACCTGCCCCAAACGCTTCAAGGGCACATGTTCAATCAGCTTGGCGCGCTGCTCCTCTTTCAGCGCCAGCGTCATGTCCGTCTCGATGAAACCCGGCGCAACACAGTTGACCGTGATGTTGCGTCCGCCGATTTCCTGCGCCAGCGACTTGGTGAATCCCGTCAGCCCCGCCTTGGAGGCCGCATAGTTGGCCTGCCCCGGATTGCCCATGCTGCCGACCACGGAAGAAATATTGATGATGCGCCCCTGACGCGCCTTGATCATCGCGCGCAACACCGCACGGCTCAAACGAAATGCCGATTTCAGATTGGTCGCCAGCACGTCGTCCCATTCTTCGTCGCTCATGCGCGCCAACAGATTATCGCGGGTAATGCCCGCATTGTTGACCAGAATGGATATTTCGCCGAACTGTTCGCGTATCGCATTCAGCACGCGCTCGGTCTGCTCAATGTCATTGACGTTCAGCGCCATGCCCGCGCCCTTGATGCCCGCAGCGGCCAGCGTCTCGCTGATGGCTTGCGCGCCGGATTCGCTGGTGGCCGTGCCCACCACCGTCGCCCCCTGCCGCCCCAATTCCAGCGCGATGCCTTGTCCAATGCCTCGGCTCGCGCCAGTGACCAGTGCAATTTGACCTTGAAGACTACTCATATCGTCCCTTTGAAAACTCCATCATCGTAGGGCGGGGCTTGCCCCGCGCGGTACGAACTTTGAGATTCTCGCAGCGCGGGGCTAGCCCCGCCCTACATTACTGCAGCCAACGCCGCCTTCAACGCTTCGCCGTCCGACAGCGCCAACGCCTGTTGATTGGTGTCGATACGTTTGTTCAGCCCTGCCAGCACTCTGCCCGGCGCGCATTCGGCATTGAACGTCACGCCGCGTTTGCCAAATTCCGTCACGGTTTCCACCCAGCGCACCGGCGAATAAAGCTGCCGCACCAGCGCGTCGCGGATGCCGTCCGCATCGGCGTGCGCTTGCACGTCGGCATTATGCAACACCGGAATGGTCGGCGTCTGAATCGCGACATCGGCGAGATACGTCCCCAAGCGCGCCGCCGCATCTTTCAACAGGCTGCAATGAGACGGCACGCTCATCGGCAACATCAGCGCGCGCTTCGCGCCCTTGGCCTTGGCCAGTTCCATGCCGCGCTCCACCGCGCCGCGATTGCCCGCAATCACCACCTGCCCCGGCGAATTGTAATTCACCGCTTCCAGCACTTCATTCTGCGCGGCCTCCGCGCACACGGCGCGCACCGTGTCGTCGTCCAGCCCCAGAATCGCGGCGATGCCGCCCACGCCTTCCGGCACCGCCTGCTGCATGCACTGCGCGCGAAAACGCACCAGCGGCAGCGCATCGGCAAAATTCAGCGCGCCCGCGGCGACCAGCGCAGTGTATTCGCCCAGGCTATGCCCCGCCATCAACACCGGCTGCGCGCCGCCTTGCGCAAGCCATGCGCGCCACACCGCCACACCGGCAGTCAGCATGATGGGTTGCGTGTTGATCGTGGCGTTCAGATCGGCATCGTCGCCTTCTGCGACCAGTTGCCAGAGATCCTGTTTCAGGATGTCGGAGGCCTCGGTGAAAGTATCGCGCACAGCGGGAAATTCGGCATAGCCATTCATCATGCCGCGCGATTGGGAACCTTGGCCGGGGAAAACAAAAGAGAATTTAGTCATATCAAGAAATATATAGGTTGTGGTGAGCAAAGCGAACCGCAACGGTACAAACTAACGGGGCACATTTCAGTATGGCGATGCGCGGAAGGTGCCGCGTTGCGGTTCGCTTCGCTCACCGCAACCTATGACCATCGAACCAGCATCGCCCCCCAGGCAAACCCGCCGCCGACGGCTTCCAGCAGCACGTTTTGCCCGGTCGTAATCTTACCCGCCCGCACGGCGCTGTCCAACGCCAACGGAATCGACGCGGCGGAGGTGTTGCCGTGTTGCGCGACGGTCGTCACCACGCGATCCATGCCGAGGCCGAGTTTTTTTGCGGTGGCCTCGATGATGCGGATGTTGGCCTGATGCGGCACCAGCCAGTCGATTTCGCTGCGGTTCATGTTCAGGCTGGCGAGCAATTCTTCCACCACTTCGCTCAACACCTTGACCGCGAATTTGAACACGCTCTGCCCGTCCATGAAAATGAACGGACTACCCGCTATCCTGCCCTGATTAATATGCGCTTCCGCTTGCAACATGCCGCGATGACTGCCGTCGGCGTGCAGTTTCGCGCCCAGAATGCCCGGCGTGTCAGACGCGCGCAGCACCACCGCGCCAGCGCCATCGCCGAACAACACGCATGTGCTGCGATCATTCCAGTCGAGCAGGCGCGTCAGCGCATCCGTGCCGACCACCAGCGCAGTTTTTGCCTGACCGCTGCGAATGTAAAGATCAGCGGTATTGAGCGCATAGATGAAACCGCTGCACACCGCCTGCACATCGAACGCCGCACCCTGACGGATGCCCAGTTTGTCTTGCAGAATGCACGCCGTGCTGGGAAACGTCTGATCCGGCGTGGTCGTCGCGACGATGATGAGGTCGATTTCGTCCAGGCCAACGCCCGCCGCTTCAATCGCCCTGCGGCTGGCCTGCTCCGCCATGTCGCTGCTCAATTCGTTTTCCGCCGCGACGTGACGCTCGACGATGCCGCTGCGACTGACGATCCAGTCGTGCGACGTGTCAACGATCTTTTCCAGATCGTAATTGGTCAGCACTTTGGCTGGCAGATAACTGCCGGTGCCGATGATTTTTGAATACATCAAGGAGCCTCTGCCGCTTGTTGAGCCTGATGCCACTTTTCAATGTGTTCGGCGATATGGTTCAGCATACCACCGCGCGCCTCCTCTGCGGCACGTTCAATCGCGCAAAGAAATGCGAAGGTATCCGCGGAGCCATGACTTTTCACCACAATGCCTTTCAGTCCGAGCAAGGTGGCGCCATTATAGCGACGATGATCGACGCGCTTGCGGAATGACTTCAGCACCGGCAACGCAAACAGCGCGGCCAGTTTGGTCAGGAAGCTCTGACTGAAACCTTCACGAAGAAAACCGCCCAGCATCTGCGCCAGGCCTTCAATGGTTTTCAGCGCGACGTTGCCGACAAAGCCATCGCACACCACCACATCGGCCTCGCCCTTGAATATCCCGTCGCCTTCGACGTTGCCGCAGAAATTCAAATCGCTTTGCTGCAACAATTCCGCCGCCTGTTTGACGACTTCGTTGCCCTTGATGTCCTCGCTGCCGATATTGAGCAAACCGACTTTGGGATTGGGTTTGTGATCGACAGCCGTCACCAGCGTCGACCCCATCAGCGCGAATTGCAACAAATGCTCGGCAGTGCAATCCACATTCGCGCCCAAGTCCAGCATGCAAACCTCGCCGCCCGTGTTCGTCGGCAAAAACGACGCAATCGCCGGACGGTCGATCCCCGGCAGCATTTTCAGCACATACCGCGCCGTCGCCATCAACGCGCCGGTGTTGCCCGCGCTGATGCAGGCCGACACGTCGCCGCTCTTGACCAGATTGATGGCGACACGCATGGAAGAATCCTTCTTGCCGCGCAGCACAATCTGCGGCGATTCGTCCATGCCCACCACTTCGCTGGCCGGATGAATTTTCAAGTTGGAGCCGAGAGACATTTTCGACGCGCGCAACTGCGCCTCAATGTCGGCAGGAATGCCGACCAGCACAATGGTATCGTCGGGATTTTTTCGCAGGTATTGCACCGCCGCGGGGACGGTGACCGTGGGGCCGTGGTCGCCCCCCATCGCGTCAATGGCTATCGTGACGTTCATCACGCGCCTCTCAACATTTTGAGCCTCATTACTCCTGCGGCATGCCGCGCAAAGCCCCTCTCCCCGCGTGGGAGAGGGGTTGGGGAGAGGGGGTCTTTCCGTTCTCGATTCAAAATAGATGGGATGCAAGGTTTTCACCCTCTCCCCAGCCCTCTCCCATCCAGGGAGCGGGGGCGGGGACGCAAGGGTGCAATCAGGCAGCCTTGGTCTTGACGACTTTTTTGCCGCGGTAGTAACCGCTGGGGCTGATGTGGTGACGCAGGTGCGCTTCGCCGGTGGACGGCTCAACGGCCAGCGACGGGCTGGTCAGAAAATCGTGCGCACGGTGCATGCCGCGCTTGGACGGGGACTTTTTGTTCTGTTGGACTGCCATGTCAAAACTCCTTGTAAAACCAGTAAATTATTTCTTCTTCAAGCCGGCCAGCACCGCAAACGGGTTATCGGCCGAACGATTCATTCCTTCTGCTGCTGGCTGGCATTTTCCTTCAGGATGCTTGGGCGCAAACGGCAGGTTCAACAAAATTTCCTGCTCGATCACATCTTCCACATCCAGATGTTTGTCGATGGCGATGCTATCCAGCTCGTTTTCGTCATCGGGAAACGCATCCAGCTCGCTTTCCGGCGTCAGCAACAGGCGCGTCGTCTGCCGGATCGGGTAATCCATCGCCTCCAAGCAACGCTGGCAGCGCAAACGACACGCGCCATCCAGTTCCACTTCCAGCATCGGCTTGCCATCCTTGCCCTGCAAACCGCGCACGGTATAACGAACCACCCCATCGGGAGCCGCCAGCATGTCCTGCAATCGCGGCATATCGACCACCGCCATGTCACCGGACAACTCCGCGCCTTTATGGGCAAAATCGAGACTGTCGATGAAATGCCGTGCAATCATGAGGCGCGCATGATATATATTTCATCCCTGTCTGTCAAAATCTCTTTTAATTCTCAAATGCTTGTTCTGGCTTCCACCTCGATTTACCGGCGCGAATTACTGGCGCGTCTGGGACTCCCGTTTTTGACCGCTTCCCCCGATGTGGACGAGACGCCGCTGTCTGGCGAAACCGCCGCAGAGACCTCGCAACGGCTATCCCGCGAAAAGGCGCAGGCCGTGGCCTCCGCCCATCCCGACGCAATCATCATCGGCTCGGATCAAGTCGCCCTGCTGGATGGCCAGCAACTCGGCAAACCGCTGACGCACGACAACGCCGTGCGCCAATTGCAAGCAATGCGCGGCAACACCGTGGTTTTTTATACCTCGCTAACCGTGCTGAATGCCCGCACCGGCAATATGCAAACCGGAACCGCGGAAAATCGCGTCACATTCCGCCAGCTTAACGACACGCAAATTGAATCCTATCTATCAAAAGAACAACCCTACAACTGCGCGGGCAGCGCCAAATCGGAAGGGCTGGGCATCGCGCTCATCAGCCAAATGGAAGGCGACGACCCCAATGCGCTGGTTGGATTGCCGTTGATTTTGCTGGTGACGATGCTGGGGAAAGAAGGGATTGAGGTGGTGTAACCCGCCCCTCACCCTAACCCTCTCCCCACAAGTGGGGAGAGGGTTAGGGTGAGGGGAAACACCCCCAAAAAAAACAAAAAAGCCCGCATCTGCGGGCTTTTCTCTGAATTGGCGTCCCCTACGAGATTCGAACTCGTGTTATCGCCGTGAAAGGGCGGTGTCCTAGGCCTCTAGACGAAGGGGACAGAAACTTCTACTTCTGGTGGAGGTAAGCGGGATCGAACCGCTGACCTCTTGCATGCCATGCAAGCGCTCTCCCAGCTGAGCTATACCCCCTGAAAAGAGGGCGCATTATAGTGA
>JAITMU010000213.1 GCA_031277195.1 Gallionellaceae bacterium
CTCATTTATTCCAGGCAGCAGTGAGCTTTCGCTGGAATGACGGCGAGGAGCAGCAAGGGAGTCCGTCAAAAATTTCAAACTGAGACACAACCTATCTGAATAGACAGGTTGACGCTCCCCACCGTGCTGGATACAGTGCGCGCATGAACTCGCTTACTTTTGACACATTGAAATACGCGAATGCGCTGAAGGCGGCCGGGGTGGAACCTCGGCAGGCCGAGGCGCAGGCGGGGGCGTTGTCGGAGGTGCTGGAAGTGAGCCATAAGGAGCTTGCGACCAAAGGCGATGTTGCGGCGCTGAAAAACGACATCACCGCACTCGAACACCGCATGGATTCCCGCTTCATCCAGCTTGAACAACGCATGACCATCAAGCTCGGCACCATGCTGACCGTCGCCGTGGGCGCGACGGTGGCGCTTGGGAAATTGCTGTAACCGCTTCCCTCTGCTGGATTTTCGGGCGGTTTTTCCGCCCTCACTTCTCCTTTTCCGTCCGCAGCCTGCCAACATAGCTGTTGTATACTCACCCTCCCGCATGATTTGGAACAAAAAAAGGTGCAAAACGCAGGAAGCCTTTCAGCGCAGTGGCCGACGCTTTGGCGTGTCATTGGCGCGTTGGCGCTGGGCGCGGTGCTGGCGTACTGGAGCTGGGCGTTGTTTGCGCCGCAGTCGGCGGCGGTTGCGGTGACTGCGCCGCGCGAACCGGCGGCGGAAGCCGGACGCCTGTTCGGCGGAACGGGCGAGGGGCAGGCGGGCGGCGGGCTGGTGAACGCAAGTCTGGTCGGTGTGTTCGCGCCGTCGCAGGATTCGCCGGGGTTCGCGGTGTTGCTGCTGGACGGCAAAAACCAATTCGGACTGGCGCTGGGCGAAAGCACGCCTTCCGGCGCGATGCTGGTGGAAATCCATCCCGATCATGTCGTGCTGGAACGCGCCGGTATGCGGCAGCAGGTGATGCTGGAGGGCGCAAAACCTGCGCAATAATTTTTA
Source organism: Gallionellaceae bacterium (assembly GCA_031277195.1). Taxonomy (GTDB): domain Bacteria; phylum Pseudomonadota; class Gammaproteobacteria; order Burkholderiales; family Gallionellaceae; genus JAITMU01. The sequence goes on from JAITMU010000213.1 coordinate 987, forward strand.
CGCGGCTTTTCCGCCTCAAGCGGAAATGACGAAGGGGGTTGTAACAGAAATGGTGTCTTTCATGAATCGTAAATCTCTCGTCTGTTTGATGCGCGCGCTGCTGTGCGCCGTGTTGCTCGCGCCGTTTTCCGCCTCTGCGGCGACGGAAGAAAATGTCTCGCTGAATTTCGTCAACGCGGACATCGGCGAAGTGGTGAAGGCGGTTTCGCACATCACGGGGCGCAATTTCCTGATCGACCCGCGCGTCAAAGGCACGATCAACATCGTTTCATCCACGCCGGTTCCCGCGCCGCTGGCGTATGACATTCTGCTTTCCTCCTTGCGCCTGCAAGGCTTCGCCTCGGTTGAATCGGGCGGCGTGACCAAGATCATGCCGGAGGCCGACGCCAAGCTGCACGCGGGAACCGGCGGCGGCAAGGGCGATACGCTGATCACGCGGGTGTTTACGCTGAAATACGAATCGGCGATACAACTGGTGCCCATCCTGCGCCCGCTGATCGCGCCGAACAACATCGTCGTCGCCTATCCGAACAGCAACGCGCTGGTGGTGACGGACTACGCCAGCAACATGAAGCGCATCCAGCAAATCGTCGAGAGCATCGACCAGCCGAGCGCGGAAGCGCCGGTCGTCATTCCGGTCAAGCGCGCGTCGGCGATTGAGTTGGCGCAAACCATCAATCGCTTGATGCAGGACGCTTCCGCGGCGGCGGCCAGCGCGGCGGGCGGCGATGCCAGCGTGCGGTTCATGCTGACGGCGGACGCGCGCACCAACAGCCTGCTGGTGCGCACTGATAATCCGGCGCGTCTCGCGCGCGTGCGCGAACTGGCGGACAAACTCGACGCCGACACCGGCGCGCCGGGCAACATCCACGTCATCTACCTGAAAAACGCCGACGCCGCCAAGCTGGCGGAAACCTTGCGTTCGCTGCTGTCGGGCGATGCCTCGGCCTCGCAGAAAGCGGTGCAGACAAGCTCGCCGACGACAGGCATGAACAATACGGCGGGCAATGCGACGACGGCTGCGGCCTCGACTTCTTCCGCTTCCGCGCAATCCGCCTCGTCGACAGCGGGCATGGTGCAAGCCGATCCGGGTTCAAACGCGCTGATCATCATCGCGCCGCAGGCGATCTACAACAATTTGCGCGCCGTGGTGGACATGCTGGACGTGCGCCGCGCGCAGGTTTACGTCGAGGCGCTGATCGCGGAAGTGACCACCGACAAGGCGGCGGAATTCGGCATTCAGTGGCAGTCGTTGAGCCGTTTGGGGTCGAGCGACCGATCCGTGGTCGGCGGCACCAACTTCGGCACGCCCGGACAGAACATCCTCGGCGTGGCGGGCAACGTGACGACGGCGGGCGCAGGGCTGAATATCGGCGTCGTGCGCGGCACGCTGACGCTGCCGGACGGCACGCAGATTCTCAATCTCAACATGCTGGCGCGCGCAATGCAGACCGACACCGACACCAATGTCCTGTCCACGCCCACGCTGCTCACGCTGGATAACGAAGAAGCGAAAATCGTCATCGGTCAGAACGTGCCGTTCATCACCGGCAGCTACGCGCAGACCGGCACCACGGTGACGGCCTCGCCGTTCCAGACGATTGAGCGTCAGGATGTCGGCATCACGCTGCGCATCAAGCCGCAAGTGACGGAAGGCGGGCTGGTGCGCTTGCAGCTTTATCAGGAAGTCTCCAGCGTGGATGAGGCATCGCGCCTTGATCCCGCAGGGTTGACCACCAACAAGCGTTCGCTCGAATCCGTCGTGCTGGCGGATCAGGGGCAGATCATCGTGCTGGGCGGTTTGATTCAGGATCAGGTGGACGGCGGCGTCAGCAAAGTGCCGCTGCTGGGCGACATTCCGCTGCTGGGCGCGCTGTTCCGCTACGACACGCGCCACCACAAAAAAACCAATCTGATGATTTTCATCCGGCCTTATGTGTTGCGCACGGCGGAAGAAACGGCAGGGATGACGCAGGATCGTTACGACTACCTGCGCGGCGAGCAGCAGAATTTCAAGCTGCCGTTCCACCCGATGCTGCCCAACCCGCCTTCGCCGGAAGCGCCGGTGATTGATCGGCGGCAGCCTGCGGCGGTAACGCAACCGTAAGATCAAAACCATTCACCACAGAGGCACAGAGACACAGAGAAAAACCTAAAATCCTTCTTTTCGAGAAAAGGTTTTGCCTTTCTCCGTGTCTCTG